>NZ_JBEZVJ010000037.1:0-50881 GCF_040636935.1 Streptomyces sp. NPDC032940
GGTTACATTCCGAACCCGGAAGCTAAGCCTTTCAGCGCCGATGGTACTGCAGGGGGGACCCTGTGGGAGAGTAGGACGCCGCCGAACAATTATTCAAAGGGTTGGACCCCGAACTTCGGTTCCGGGTCCAACCCTTTTTTGTTTTGCGTCACTTGACGTTCACGTACCGCGACGACCATCGTCGGCATGAGTACTGCTGCCATGCTCAGGGCCGCCGGCGTAGGCGTCGGAGACGAGGTCGTCGTGCCCGCCTTCGGGAACGCAGAGGTCGCTGAAACCGTGTCACTGGTCGGCGCGTTGCCGGTCTTCGCCGACATAGATCCGGCGACGTACTGCCTCGACGCGGCCGCCGTGGAAGCGGCGGTGACCTCCCGGACCGCGGCCGTCGTCGCCGTGCACCGCTTCGGCCGGCCGGCCGACATGGCGCGACTGCACGAGGTCGGGCAGCGGCACGGGCTGCTGGTCCTGGAGCACGGGGAGACCGCCGGGCCGTACGACGACATAGCGCGGCGCCGCGAGCGAGCGGCTTACCTCGACGGGAAGTTGAAGGGCGTGCGTACGCCCGACGGGGGCGACGGGCACACCTATCAGCAGTACGTGGTGAGGGTGCCGGGCAACGGGCGGCCCGACCGGGACGCGTTCGCCCGGGCTATACGGGGGAGGGGAGTCGACTGCCGGGTGCCGGTGCGGACACCCGTGCACCGGATGCCCGGGTTCCGGCGTTGCGTGTCCTTGCCGGAAACGGAGCGGGCCGCCGACGAGACGCTCGCGCTGCCGGTGGACGCCTCACTGACGAAGCGGGACATGCAGCGCATCGTGTCCGCGTGCAATGCGCTGGGCGGGCTGCTGCAACCCGCGCACTGAAAGCCGTGTTGGGAGCACACCCGTGTTCGGGGTATGATCTATTCCGTTGCCGCGAGGGAAACCTCGAAAAGGCGACAGGCCCCTATAGCTCAGTCGGTAGAGCGTCTCCATGGTAAGGAGAAGGTCAACGGTTCGATTCCGTTTGGGGGCTCCACCGAAGAAAGGCCCCGCCCAATGGGCGGGGCCTTTCTCATGCCCGGATCCGGTGGGTCAGTCCGCGTGCGGCTCCGGCACCCGCATCGCCAGGATCGCCATGTCGTCGGACGGCGCGTCCGACGCGAAGCGCTCCACCGCGCGCATGATGCGCGCCGCCACCGCGCCCGCCGTCAGGCCCGTGCAGGTGGTCAGCACATCGGCGAGGCCGTCGTCACCCAGCATGCGCGTGCCCTCGCGGCGTTCCGTGACGCCGTCCGTGACGCAGAGCAGGACATCGCCCGGGTCGAGGGTGACCGTCTGCTCGTAGAGCTCCAGGTCCTCCAGGACGCCGAGGAGCGGCTGGGGCTCGGCGGCCGGTTCCACCGTGCCGTCCTGGCGCAGCCGCAGAGGGAGCGGATGGCCGGCGCAGACGACCTTCAGCTCGGCGCTGCCGTCCTCCTGCGGGCGCATCTCGCCGTAGAGGAGGGTGAGGAAGCGGCTGCGGGCGCCCTCGTCGAGGATGGCCGAGTTGAGACGCTCCAGGACCGCGGGGCCGCTGAGACCCTCGCGGGCCAGCAGGCGCAGGGCGTGCCGGGCCAGGCCCGTGACGGCCGCCGCGTTCGGGCCCGTACCGCAGACGTCGCCGATGGCGAAGCCGTAGGCGCCGTCGCTGATGGGGAAGAGGTCGTAGAAGTCGCCGCCGACCTCGTTGCCCTCGCCGGCCGCGCGGTAGATGACCTCCACCTCGACGCCGTCGATCAGGGGGAGCTCCGGCGGCAGCAGGCTGCGCTGGAGGGACTGGCTGATGGCCGTGCGTTCCGAATACAGGCGGGCGTTGTCCAGGGCCAGGGCGGCTCGGCGGGACAGGTCCTCGGCGAGTTCCAGGATCTCCTGGCGGAAGTGCTCGTCGGTGGGCTTGCCGAGGGTGAGCATGCCGATGACGCGGTTGCGGGCGACCAGGGGCAGGACCACCGTCTCGCCGCCGACTGCGGAGGCCGTGGCCAGGGTCGGGCCGATGCCGGAGCTGACCTGCTGCACCGGGCCGCCGCTCAGGCCGAGGCTGCGCATGGAACTGCGCAGCGCCGCCTGGTGGGCGACCTCCGCGGGAGCCGTCCAGACGCGGGCGCCCGGAGTGGGCACCGGGTCCGGTGGGTCGATCTTGGAGAGGAGGGACTTGATGCCGTCGATCAGCTCCTCGTCCTCGTGCAGGACGTACGACAGGTACGGGTCCGAGGCCTGGTCGGCGATCGTGTAGACGGCGCACCAGGTGGCCAGGGTCGGGACCGTCATCTGTGCCATGAGGGCCAGCGTCTGGTCACGGTCCAGGGTGCCGGCGAGGAGGTCGGACGCCTCGACGAGGAAGCTGAGGGAGCCGCGGCGCAGCCGTTCCAGCTCGCCCAGGCGGGCCGACTCGACGGCCAGGGCGATGCGGTCGGCGGCGAACTGGAGCCGCAGCGCCTCCTCGTTGGAGTACCGGCCGGGAGACTCGGCCGCGACGCCGAGGGAGCCGGTGAGGCGGCCCTCGACCTTGAGGGGCACGGTGACGACGGAGCGCATGCCGGTGCCGTTCAGCAGGGGCACGGCGCCGGGAACCGCGGCGAGGTCGTCGTGGACGGCGGGCATGCGCGCCGAGCCGTAGCGGCCGGGGCCCGCCTCGACGGGGACGCGGGCGAAACGCTGGCGGGCGGAGGGCAGGCCGGTGGAGGCGCGGACCTCCAGCTCGGTCTCGTCGTCGGTGGCCAGCAGCAGGAAGGCGGCGTCGGCGTCGAGCATGTCGCGGGCGCGTTCGACCGTGCGCTGGAGGAGGCCGTCGAGGTCGTCCGGAGCGGGAGAGCCGATGAACACCTCGAAGGGGTCGGTGCTCTGGCCCTCGGTGGAACCGCCCGTGTCGGAGGCGGGCACGCGCAGCGGCGTCTGCAGCACGGCACGCTCGTTGTCCCGCACGAGGAGGCAGACCGTGGAGGGCTCGCCGCCGGCGTCCCGGACGCGGAGGTGGGAGGCGTAGACCGGGGTGACGCGGCCGTCGGCGCCCCGGATGCCGTAGCTGCCCTCCCAGCGGGAGAGCTGGAGCGCCTCGACGATGCCCGTGCCGGTGCCCGGGGTGTGCGGCCAGGCGGCGAGGTCGGTCAGCGGCTTGCCGGTGACCTGCTCGGCCGGGTAGCCGAAGAGTTCCTCGGCGTCCTCGTTCCAGGCGGTGACGGCGCCCGTGCGGTCGATCTGGACGACGGCGACGCGAACGCGGCCGTCGGCGACCGGCAGCAGCTCGGCCGGGAGGGCCGGGCCGGCGCTGCGGGTGCCGACCGCGCGGGCCGGCAGGTTGAGCTGGAACCAGACGTTCTTGTGCGTCGGCGTGTACTCGACGCCCCAGTGGCCGGCGAGGGCGGCACAGAGCTGGAGTCCGCGTCCGCCCTCGCGGTCGGGGCTGCCCATGTTGACGGCCGAGCCCTGGATGGGGACCTCGCGCTCGGGGTAGCGGTCGGCCACCTCGATGCGGACGCCGTCGTCGCTGCGCAGGCACACCACGTCGGCGGCGGTACCGGCGTGCACCACGGCGTTGGTCACCAGTTCGCTGGTGAGCACCACCGCGTCGTCGACGATGTCGGCGTGGCCCCAGCCCTGGAGCGTGTCGCGGACGAAGGAACGTGCGCTCGCCACCGATCGTCCGACGGGCTCGAAACTGGCGGCCGCGCGCGCGGTGATCACAGAACTCCTCGACCCTCTCTCCACGTCCACGTGCACATGGACGGCGTCCTGGCCGGCCGGCTCGTGCCGCTGCTGCGGCAGGCCGTCCGTCGGCCCGTGATCCGGAGGCTGCTCCCCCGGGATCAGTCCGGTGGTCATGTCTCCGGCCGCCCCTCCGATGCCCGCTCGTCTCGTGCCACCGCCCAGGCCGGACAGAACCGGCATGGCTGGACAGCCGCATGCAAGGTTACTTACCTTCCATGCCCCCGCGGATGCCGGTCTGCAGTGTTTCCGCCCAGAGGGTGTGCGGACGGTGTGCGAAGCTGCCGAACTGTTATGGCCTGGTTCGGCCGGGGTGAAACACTGGGCAAGCTTGTCGTGTGCGTCCGGGCAGGCCGAATGCCGAGCGGCCTGGATGGGCAGGGGCCCACTCAGCGGCCCGGTGAGCCGGGTCCGAACACCCGGCGGCACAGGAAGCACACGAGAGCAACCGGTCACCGTGGGGTGCACCGGGCACAGCAGTAATGGTCGACCCCTGCGGGAGGGACACAGTGGAGTCTGGCGCAGCGACGCGGGCCACGAAGACGCGCGCGAAAGGCGGACAGTCCCTGAGTAAGCAGGGCAAGACACGAGGCGGTACGACGACGGTCGACACGGCGGCGCTGAACCGGCTGCTCACGGCCCTGGTCGCCATGCGGGAGGGGAACTTCCGCAAGCGGCTCACGGTGTCCGGGGACGGCGTGATGTCGGAGATCGCGGCCGTCTTCAACGAGGTGGCCGACCGCAATCTGCACCTCACGGGCGAGCTGGCGCGGGTGCGGCGCATGGTCGGCCGTGAGGGGAAGCTCACCGAGCGCCTGGAGACGGGGGCCTGCGAAGGCTCCTGGGCGACCGCGATCGACAACTCCAACGCGCTCGTGGACGACCTCGTGCGCCCCGTCTCCGAGGTCAGCCGGGTGCTGTCGGCGGTGGCGGACGGTGACCTGTCGCCGCGCATGGAGCTGCGGACGCAGACCGTGGAGGGCGCCGGGCATCCGCTGCGCGGCGAGTTCCTGAAGGTCGGGCGGACCGTGAACAACCTGGTCGACCAGTTGTCGACGTTCACGGACGAGGTCACCCGCGTGGCCAGTGAGGTCGGTACCGAGGGCAAGCTGGGTGGACAGGCCCAGGTGCGCGGCATGTCCGGTTCGTGGAAGGACCTCACGGACTCCGTCAACACGATGGCCTACCGGCTCACCGCGCAGGTGCGGGACATCGCGCTGGTGACGACGGCGGTGGCGAAGGGCGACCTGTCGCGGAAGGTCACGGTCCACGTGGCCGGCGAGATGCTGGAGCTGAAGAACACCGTCAACACGATGGTGGACCAGCTCTCCGCGTTCTCCTCCGAGGTGACGCGCGTCGCCCGTGAGGTGGGTACCGAGGGCGCGCTGGGCGGTCAGGCGCAGGTGCCGGGCGTGGCCGGGGTGTGGAAGGAGCTCACCGACTCGGTCAACACCATGGCCGGGAACCTGACGGCGCAGGTGCGCGGGATCTCCGAGGTGACGACCGCGGTCGCCAACGGTGACCTGTCGCGGAAGGTGACCGTGCCGGCGCGCGGCGAGGTCGCGCAGCTGGCCGAGACGATCAACCAGATGACCGAGACGCTGCGGATCTTCGCGGACGAGGTCACGAGGGTGGCCAACGAGGTCGGCGGTGAGGGGCAGCTCGGCGGCCAGGCGAACGTGCCGGGTGCGGCGGGGATCTGGAAGGACCTGACCGACTCCGTCAACACCGTCTTCCGCAACCTGACGACCCAGGTGCGGGACATCGCCGCGGTGACCACGGCGGTGGCCAACGGTGACCTGTCGCAGAAGGTCACGGTCGACGTGGCCGGCGAGATGCTGGAGCTGAAGAACACCGTCAACACGATGGTGGACCAGCTGTCCTCCTTCGGTGCCGAGGTCACCCGGGTGGCCCGGGAGGTCGGTGTCGAGGGGGAGCTGGGCGGCCAGGCGCAGGTGCCGGGGGCGGCGGGTACGTGGAAGGACCTCACCGACTCCGTCAACACGGCGTTCCGCAACCTCACCGGTCAGGTGAGGAACATCGCGCAGGTGACGACGGCGGTGGCGAACGGTGACCTGTCGCAGAAGGTCACCGTGGACGTCTCCGGCGAGATGCTCCAGCTGAAGAACACCGTGAACACGATGGTGGACCAGCTCTCCAGCTTCGCCGACCAGGTGACCCGGATGGCGCGGGACGTGGGCACGGAGGGCCGCCTCGGCGGTCAGGCCCGGGTGGACGGTGTGTCGGGTACCTGGAAGGAGCTCACGGACTCCGTCAACTCGATGGCGGGGAACCTGACCTCACAGGTGCGCAACATCGCGCAGGTGACGACGGCGGTGGCCCGGGGTGACCTCTCCCAGAAGATCGACGTCGACGCGCGCGGGGAGATCCTCGAGCTGAAGAACACCATCAACACGATGGTGGACCAGCTCTCCAGCTTCGCCGAGCAGGTCACGCGGGTCGCCCGCGAGGTGGGCACGGAGGGCCGCCTCGGCGGTCAGGCGCAGGTGCCCGGGGTCGCCGGTGTGTGGCGGGACCTGACCGACTCGGTGAACGGCATGGCCGGCAACCTCACCGCGCAGGTCCGCAACATCGCGCAGGTCGCGACGGCGGTGGCCCGCGGTGACCTGTCCCAGAAGATCACCGTGGACGCGCGCGGGGAGATCCTGGAGCTCAAGAACACGCTGAACACGATGGTGGACCAGCTGTCGTCGTTCGCCCAGGAGGTCACGCGCGTCGCGCGCGAGGTGGGTACCGAGGGCATCCTCGGCGGCCAGGCCGAGGTGCAGGGCGTCTCCGGCACCTGGAAGGACCTCACGCAGTCCGTGAACGGCATGGCCAACAACCTGACCATGCAGGTGCGCAACATCGCCGAGGTCACCACCGCCGTGGCCAAGGGCGACCTGTCGAAGAAGATCACCGTCGACGCCAAGGGCGAGATCCTCGAGCTCGTCACCACCGTCAACACCATGGTCGACCAGCTGTCGTCCTTCGCCGAGCAGGTGACCCGGGTGGCGCGCGAGGTGGGTACCGAGGGCATCCTGGGCGGCCAGGCGCACGTGCCCGGTGTGGTGGGCATCTGGAAGGACCTCAGCGACAACGTCAACCTGATGGCGAAGAACCTCACCGTGCAGGTGAGGAACATCTCCCAGGTGGCCGCAGCCGTCGCCAACGGCGACCTGACGCGGACGGTGACGATCGAGGCGCGCGGTGAGGTCGCGCAGCTCGCCGAGACGTTCAACACCATGGTGAAGACGCTGAGCTCGTTCGCGGACCAGGTCACCAAGGTGGCCCGTGAGGTGGGTACGGACGGCATCCTCGGCGGTCAGGCGCACGTGCCGGGTGTGTCCGGTACGTGGAAGGACCTCACCGAGTCGGTGAACCAGATGGCGTCCAACCTGACCGGTCAGGTGCGCAACATCGCCATGGTCACGACGGCCATCGCCAAGGGCGACCTGACCAAGAAGATCGACATCGACGCGCGCGGGGAGATCCTCGAGCTGAAGACGACCATCAACACGATGGTCGACCAGCTGTCGTCCTTCGCCGAGGAGGTGACCCGGGTGGCCCGCGAGGTGGGCACGGAGGGCCAGCTCGGCGGGCAGGCCCGGGTGCGGGACGTGGACGGCACCTGGCGGGACCTGACGGAGTCCGTGAACGAGATGGCCGGGAATCTGACCCGGCAGGTGCGTGCCATCGCGCGCGTGGCGACCGCGGTGACCCGCGGTGACCTCAACCTGAAGATCGACGTGGACGCGTCCGGGGAGATCCAGGAGCTCCAGGACTACATCAACAAGATGATCGCCAACCTGCGCGACACCACGATCGCCAACAAGGAGCAGGACTGGCTCAAGGGCAACCTGGCCCGGATCTCCGGGCTGATGCAGGGCCGCCGTGACCTCCAGGACGTCGCTTCGCTGATCATGAGCGAGCTGACCCCCGTGGTCTCCGCTCAGCACGGCGCGTTCTTCCTCGCGATGCCCCTGGTCGACGGCCAGGAGCAGGCCGGCGCCGACGGCGACCGGTACGAGCTGCGGATGCTCGGGTCGTACGGCTATTCGATGGGGTCCATGCCGACCTCGTTCCGGCCGGGGGAGGCGCTGGTCGGCACGGCCGCCCAGGAGAAGCGCACGATCCTGGTCGAGAACGCGCCGAGCGGCTATCTGAAGATCTCCTCCGGGCTCGGCGAGGCACCGCCCGCGCAAGTGATCGTGTTGCCGGTGCTGTTCGAGGGGCAGGTGCTCGGTGTCATCGAGCTGGCGTCCTTCACGCCCTTCACGCAGATCCAGAAGGACTTCCTCAACCAGATCGCCGAGATGATCGCGACGAGCGTCAACACCATCTCCGTCAACACCAAGACGGAGGTGCTGCTGAAGCAGTCGCAGGAGCTGACCGAGCAACTGCGGGAACGGTCGGAGGAGTTGGAGCAACGGCAGAAGGCGCTGCAGTCCTCCAACGCCGAACTGGAGGAGAAGGCCGAGCTGCTGGCGCAGCAGAACCGCGACATCGAGGTGAAGAACACCGAGATCGAGGAGGCCCGGCAGGTCCTGGAGGAGCGCGCCGAGCAGCTCGCGGTCTCCATGCGCTACAAGAGCGAGTTCCTGGCCAACATGTCGCACGAGCTGCGTACGCCGCTCAACTCCCTGCTGATTCTCGCCAAGTTGCTCGCCGACAACGCCGACGCGAACCTGTCCCCGAAGCAGGTCGAGTTCGCGGAGACGATCCACGGTGCCGGCTCCGACCTGCTCCAGCTCATCAACGACATCCTCGATCTGTCGAAGGTCGAGGCGGGCAAGATGGACGTCTCCCCGACGCGCATCGCGCTCGTGCAGCTCGTCGATTACGTGGAGGCCACGTTCCGTCCGCTGACCGCGGAGAAGGGCCTCGACCTGTCGGTGCGGGTGTCGCCTGAGCTGCCCGCGACCCTGCACACGGATGAGCAGCGGCTGCTCCAGGTGCTGCGCAACCTGCTGTCGAACGCGGTGAAGTTCACCGATTCGGGAGCGGTCGAGCTGGTCATCCGGCCGGCCCGGGACGATGTGCCGCAGGCCATCCGGGAGCAGTTGCTGGAGGCCGGTTCGATGACCGACCCGGACGGGGAGCTGATCGCGTTCTCGGTGAGCGACACCGGTATCGGGATCGCGGCGAGCAAGATGCGGGTGATCTTCGAGGCGTTCAAGCAGGCCGACGGCACCACCAGCCGCAAGTACGGCGGCACGGGTCTCGGACTGTCCATCTCGCGGGAGATCGCGCAGCTGCTGGGCGGTGAGATCCACGCGCAGAGCGAGCCGGGCCGCGGCTCCACGTTCACCCTCTACCTGCCGCTGCACCCGAGCGAACTGCCGCCGAACGGCTACGGGCAGGCTCTGCCGTCCCTCGGGGCGGGCGAGCTGCTGTCCTCCGCGAGCGCCCCGGCCGAGCCGCAGGAGACCGAGGCCGAGACACCGGCCGAGGTGAAGTCGTACCAGGACTCGCAGAACGGTGCGGCCGCGCTGTTCCGGCGTCGCCGCAGGTCCCTGCCGGAGGCCGGGGAGCAGCTCGCGGCGCAGGAGCAGCGGCCTGCCGCCGAGCAGGACGCGGCGCCGCAGTCGCACCGGAACATCAGGTTCGGTGGCCAGAAGGTGCTGATCGTCGACGACGACATCCGCAACGTCTTCGCCCTCACCAGCGTCCTGGAGCAGCACGGCCTGTCCGTGCTGTACGCGGAGAACGGGCGGGAGGGCATCGAGGTGCTGGAGCAGCACGAGGACGTCGCGGTCGTCCTGATGGACATCATGATGCCCGAGATGGACGGGTACGCGACGACCACGGCGATCCGCCGGATGCCGCAGTTCGCCGGGTTGCCGATCATCGCGCTGACCGCCAAGGCGATGAAGGGCGACCGGGAGAAGGCGATCGAGTCGGGCGCCTCCGACTACGTGACGAAGCCGGTCGACCCCGACCATCTGCTGACGGTGATGGAACAGTGGATGCGCCAGGAGTGAGCGGCAGGTCCGGGCGTTGGTGTGCGACCGTGGGGTGTGTCGGCGTGCCGGGGACGGCGGCGTGCACGCCGGGTCGCTGACTCAGCGTGCCCGCGGTCGTGTAGAAGCACGGGATTCGGGGAACCTTCTGGTCTCCCGCCGCGTTTCTGCTACGTACACAGTGACATCGCGGTGACAGGGTGTGGCGACAGGCGGGGTGCGGCTACGATGACCGGCACAAGGACGGGCGACGCAAGGGAGTCGTCCCCTGGGGCGGCGCCCGCCGGTGCTGCCCCAAGTCCTGAGGACAGGGGAGGCCCCACGCCGGGGCGAGGAGGGCGGGCCATGGTGCAGAAGGCCAAGATCCTCCTGGTCGATGACCGGCCGGAGAATCTGCTGGCGCTGGAGGCGATCCTCTCGGCGCTCGATCAGACGCTGGTGCGGGCATCGTCCGGGGAGGAAGCGCTCAAAGCACTGCTGACGGACGACTTCGCGGTCATTCTGCTGGACGTCCAGATGCCGGGCATGGACGGTTTCGAGACAGCCGCGCACATCAAGCGGCGGGAGCGGACCCGGGACATCCCGATCATCTTCCTCACCGCGATCAACCACGGGCCGCACCACACCTTCCGCGGGTACGCGGCGGGGGCGGTGGACTACATCTCCAAGCCGTTCGACCCGTGGGTGCTGCGCGCGAAGGTCTCGGTCTTCGTCGAGCTCTACATGAAGAACTGCCAGCTGCGCGAGCAGGCGGCGCTGCTGCGCCTCCAGTTGGAGGGCGGCGGCAAGAGCGCGGGCGTGGAGACCAAGGAGCCGGCGGGGCTGCTCGCCGAGCTGTCGGCACGGCTCGCGGCCGTCGAGGAGCAGGCCGAGGCGCTCTCCAAGCAGCTGGGCGACGAGTCGACCGATGCGGCGGCGGTGGCCACCGCGGCCCACCTGGAGCGCAAGCTCACGGGCCTGCGCCGTGCCCTGGACGCCCTCGAGCCGGGTTCCTCCGGAGGACAGCCCGCGGTCAACTGAGGCCCTCGGTGGGGCGGTCAGTGAAGGCATGTCAGCGTCCGTACCCACCGCGTCAGTTCCGGTCCCGCGCGCGCACGACACGAACGGGTGAAGCGGTAGGCACACGTGTCGACCGCCGTCTCCCCCGGTAACCTCACACCTATGGCCTCACGTCCCTCCGCAGCCAAGAAGCAGCCCGCCAAGAAGGCGGCGGCTCCCGCGAAGGCTCCGGCGAGGAAGGCCGCCGCGAAAAAGGCACCGGCGAAGAAGGCGCCCGCCAAGAAGGCCGCGGCGAAGAAGCCCGCGCCCGCACCGGTACCCAGTCCCACCAACGGCGTCTACCGGCTCGTACGCGCCCTCTGGCTGGGCGTGGCGCACGCCGTCGGCGCCGTCTTCCGCGGCATAGGCCAGGGCGCGAAGAACCTCGACCCGGCGCACCGCAAGGACGGCGTGGCGCTGCTGCTGCTCGGCTTGGCGCTGATCGTCGCCGCCGGCACCTGGGCCGACCTGAAGGGCCCGGTCGGCGATCTCGTCGAGATCCTGGTGACCGGAGCCTTCGGCCGGCTCGACCTGCTCGTGCCGATCCTGCTCGGCGCCGTCGCCGTGCGGCTGATCCGCCACCCGGAGAAACCCGAGGCCAACGGGCGGATCGTCATCGGCTTGTCCGCCCTGGTCATCGGTGTGCTCGGCCAGGTGCACATCGCCTGCGGCTCACCGGCCCGCAGCGCCGGCATGCAGGCCATAAGGGACGCCGGCGGCCTGATCGGCTGGGGCGCGGCGACCCCGTTGTCGTACACGATGACCGACGTCCTCGCCGTGCCGCTGCTCGTGCTGCTCACGGTCTTCGGGCTGCTGGTCGTCACGGCCACCCCCGTCAACGCCGTCCCGCAGCGGCTGCGGCAGCTCGGCGTGCGGCTGGGGCTGATCGGCGACCCGGAGGCGGAGCAGTTCACCGACGACGACGAGCGGTACGACGAACAGTGGCGCGAGTCGCTGCCCGCACGCCCCCGCCGGCGCGGGGGACCGCCCGCCGAGGAGCCGTACGACCACGACGCCGCCGAGCAGGAGGCCCTGGCCCGGCGCCGTGGCCGGCCCCGCCGGTCCGCCGTGCCGCAGCCGGACGGGCACCGGCCGATGGACGCCGTGGACGTCGCCGCCGCGGCCGCCGCCGCGCTCGACGGTGCCGTCCTGCACGGAATGCCGCCGTCCCCGCTGGTCGCCGACCTCACCCAGGGGGTGAGCACGGGGGAGCGCGAGTCGACGACACCGACCCCCACGCCGGTCCCGGCCGCGCGCCCGCAGCCGGGGAAGCTCAAGAAGGAGCCGGACGGGCAGGACCCGGCCAAGGTGGAGGTCCCCGACCTCACCAAGACCCCGCTGCCGCAGGAGCGCGAGCTGCCGCCGCGCGCCGAACAGCTCCAGCTCTCCGGCGACATCACCTACTCCCTGCCGGGCCTGGACCTCCTCACCCGCGGCGGCCCGGGCAAGTCGCGCAGCGCCGCCAACGACGCCGTCGTGGCCTCGCTGACCACCGTGTTCACCGAGTTCAAGGTCGACGCGGCCGTCACCGGCTTCACGCGCGGCCCGACGGTCACGCGGTACGAGGTCGAACTCGGCCCCGCAGTGAAGGTGGAGCGGATCACCGCCCTCACCAAGAACATCGCGTACGCCGTCGCCAGCCCCGACGTGCGGATCATCAGCCCGATCCCCGGCAAGTCCGCGGTCGGTATCGAGATCCCCAACACCGACCGGGAGATGGTCAACCTCGGCGACGTGCTGCGGCTCGCGGAGTCCGCCGAGGACGACGACCCGATGCTGGTGGCCTTCGGCAAGGACGTCGAGGGCGGCTACGTCATGCACTCGCTGGCGAAGATGCCGCACATGCTGGTCGCCGGCGCCACCGGCTCCGGCAAGTCGTCCTGCATCAACTGCCTGATCACCTCGATCATGATGCGGGCGACCCCGGAGGACGTCCGGATGATCCTGGTCGATCCCAAGCGCGTCGAGCTGACCGCTTACGAGGGCATCCCGCACCTGATCACGCCGATCATCACCAACCCCAAGCGGGCCGCCGAGGCGCTCCAGTGGGTCGTGCGCGAGATGGACCTGCGCTACGACGACCTCGCCGCCTACGGCTACCGGCACATCGACGACTTCAACCGCGCGGTGCGCGAGGGCAAGGTCAAGCCGCCCGAGGGCAGCGAACGCGAACTCCAGCCCTATCCCTACCTGCTGGTGATCGTGGACGAGCTGGCCGACCTGATGATGGTCGCCCCGCGCGACGTCGAGGACGCCATCGTGCGCATCACCCAGCTCGCGCGCGCGGCCGGCATCCACCTGGTGCTCGCCACGCAGCGGCCCTCCGTGGACGTCGTCACCGGCCTGATCAAGGCCAACGTGCCCTCCCGGCTCGCCTTCGCCACCTCCTCGCTGGCCGACTCCCGGGTCATCCTCGACCAGCCCGGCGCGGAGAAGCTCATCGGCAAGGGCGACGGCCTCTTCCTGCCGATGGGCGCGAACAAACCGACCCGTATGCAGGGCGCGTTCGTGACCGAGGAGGAGGTCGCGGTCGTCGTCCAGCACTGCAAGGACCAGATGGCGCCCGTCTTCCGGGACGACGTCGTCGTCGGCACCAAGCAGAAGAAGGAGATCGACGAGGACATCGGCGACGACCTCGACCTGCTGTGCCAGGCGGCCGAGCTGGTCGTCTCCACGCAGTTCGGGTCGACCTCCATGCTCCAGCGCAAGCTGCGCGTCGGCTTCGCCAAGGCCGGACGCCTGATGGACCTGATGGAGTCGCGGAACATCGTCGGACCGAGCGAGGGCTCCAAGGCTCGTGACGTTCTTGTGAAGGCTGACGAGCTGGACGGCGTGCTCGCCGTGATCCGGGGGGAGTCTGAAGGGTAGGGAACGGTACGCGCGGATCCCCTCGCGTGGCGGACCGGGCGGCCGGACGGCCGATCGTGACTCACCCGTTAGGGATCAATGAGCAACCGTTTCCCCAAGGCGTACGTCAAGTTGAGGGAAGCGACAAAGAGGTACACCGCCATCGGGACACGAAGCCATACCGATGGCGTACAAGTCCCGCCGTCCGGTTGCCCCACCCGTTTGTACCCCCCCTAGACTGAACGTCCAGCACAGGCGGCTATACGCTCGAAAGGCGCCCCCGTGTCCATCGGCAACTCCCCTGAAGACGAGCGTCCGATCGAAGGCGTGTCCGAAGACGTTTCTGAGGAAGCCCGCCCCACCGTCGGCCGTGCCCTGCAACAGGCGCGCATCGCCGCCGGGCTGACCGTCGACGACATCAGCAGCGCCACCCGCGTCCGCATCGCCATCGTGCACGCCATCGAGGCGGACGACTTCGCGCCGTGCGGCGGCGACGTCTACGCCCGCGGCCACATCAGGACCCTGGCCAAGGCCGTCCGGCTCGACCCGGCCGAGCTCCTCGCGCGGTACGACGCCGATCACGGCGGACGCCCGGCCCCGACCCCCGCCGCGCCCCTGTTCGAGGCGGAACGCATCCGCCCGGAGCGCCGCGGACCCAACTGGACCGCGGCGATGGTCGCCGCGATCGTCGCCGTGATCGGCTTCGTCGGCTTCACCTTCGTCAAGGGCGGCGACGACGGCGGCTCCGAGGCGAGCGTCGCCGAGGGTGCCCAGCCGACGGCCGGCAAGAGCGCCACGGCGAGCGCCCGGCCCAAGAAGCCGGCCGACCCCAAGCCCACCGACAGCGCCATCGCCGCCGCACCGCGGGACAAGGTGACCGTCAAGGTCAGCGCCACCGACGGCCGCAGCTGGATCTCCGCCAAGGACCACAGCGGCCGGCTGCTCTTCGACGGTCTGCTCAAGCAGGGCGACTCCAAGACCTTCCAGGACAACGAGAAGGTCAACCTCGTCCTCGGCGACGCCGGCGCGATCGAGCTGTTCGTCAACGGCAAGAAGATCGAGGACGACTTCCAGCCGGGCGCGGTGGAGCGGCTGACATACACGAAGGGCGACCCCCAGGCCGGCTGAACGGACCCGGGGGACGAGTCAGTACGGGGTTGGCCAAGATCGGCCAACCCCGTCGACGTGGGCTGTCGGCAGGACGAAGTAGTCTTGAGCCCATGCCTGAAAGCCGTACCGTCGCACTCGTCACCCTTGGCTGCGCCCGTAACGAGGTGGACTCGGAGGAGCTCGCAGGCCGTCTGGAGGCGGACGGCTGGAAGCTCGTCGAGGACGCCGAGGAAGCGGACGTGGCCGTCGTGAACACGTGCGGCTTCGTCGAGGCCGCCAAGAAGGACTCCGTGGACGCCCTCCTGGAGGCCAACGACCTCAAGGGCCACGGCAGAACCCAGGCCGTGGTGGCCGTGGGCTGCATGGCCGAGCGGTACGGCAAGGAGCTCGCCGAGGCCCTGCCCGAGGCCGACGGTGTCCTCGGCTTCGACGACTACGCCGACATCTCCGACCGGCTCCAGACCATCCTCAACGGCGGCATCCACGCCTCCCACACCCCCCGCGACCGGCGCAAGCTGCTGCCGATCAGCCCCGCCGAGCGCCAGGAGGCCGGCGCCGCCGTCGCCCTGCCGGGTCACGGCCCCGCCGACCTCCCGGAGGGCGTCGCCCCGGCCTCCGGACCCCGCGCGCCGCTGCGCCGCCGCCTGGACGGCTCCCCGGTCGCCTCCGTGAAGCTGGCCTCGGGCTGCGACCGGCGCTGCTCCTTCTGCGCCATCCCGTCCTTCCGCGGCTCCTTCATCTCACGCCGCCCCAGCGACGTGCTGAACGAGGCGCGGTGGCTGGCCGAGCAGGGTGTCAAGGAGATCATGCTGGTCTCCGAGAACAACACCTCCTACGGCAAGGACCTCGGCGACATCCGCCTGCTGGAGTCCCTGCTGCCCGAGCTCGCCGAGGTCGACGGCCTCGAGCGGGTCCGTGTCAGCTACCTCCAGCCGGCCGAGATGCGCCCGGGCCTGATCGACGTGCTGACCTCGACGCCCAAGGTCATGCCCTACTTCGACCTGTCCTTCCAGCACTCCGCGCCGAACGTGCTGCGTGCCATGCGCCGCTTCGGTGACACCGACCGCTTCCTGGAGCTGCTGGACACCATCCGGACCAAGGCCCCCGAGGCCGGCGTGCGCTCCAACTTCATCGTCGGCTTCCCCGGCGAGTCCGAGGCCGACCTCGCCGAGCTCGAGCGGTTCCTGAACCACGCGCGACTGGACGCCATCGGGGTCTTCGGCTACTCCGACGAGGAGGGCACCGAGGCGGCGACCTACGAGGACAAGGTCGACGAGGACGTCGTCGCCGAGCGGCTGGCACGCGTGTCCCGGCTGGCCGAGGAACTCGTCTCGCAGCGCGCCGAGGAGCGGGTCGGCTCCACCGTGCGGGTGCTCGTGGAGTCCGTGGACGAGGACGGTGTGTACGGGCGCGCGGCCCACCAGGCGCCCGAGACGGACGGCCAGGTGCTGCTCACGGGCGGCGAAGGTCTCGTCGCCGGTCGTATGGTCGACGCGAAGGTGGTCGGTACGGAGGGTGTCGACCTGGTGGCCGAGCCGCTGCCGGGCTCGCCCGCGTGGAGCGAGGAGGCGGCCAGATGACCGGAGTCCCGGCATCCGCGGCGGGCGGCTCCTCCAGCGCGCACCGGACCGGCCCGCGCGGCGCCTCGGGCGCCGCGCAGGATCCGGCCGAACGCAGGAAGTCGGGGGGCGCCGTGGAGCGGGGTGCGACCGAGGGCGGTGCCGGCGGGCGCGGGGGCAAGATCGCGGCCGCCGCGGTCGACCAGGCGAGCGTCTGGAACGTCGCCAATCTGCTGACGATGTTCCGGCTGGTCCTCGTGCCGGTCTTCGTGGTGCTGATGCTCGGCAACGGCGGATACGACCCGGCCTGGCGCTCCTTCGCCTGGGCGGCCTTCGCCGTCGCCATGTTCACCGACATCTTCGACGGCCATCTGGCCCGCACCTACAACCTCGTCACCGACTTCGGCAAGATCGCCGACCCCATCGCCGACAAGGCGATCATGGGGGCGGCGCTGATCTGCCTCTCCGGCCTGGGAGACCTGCCCTGGTGGGTCACGGCCGTCATCCTGGGCCGGGAACTCGGGATCACCCTGCTGCGTTTCCTGGTCATCCGGTACGGCGTCATCCCGGCGAGCCGCGGCGGCAAGCTGAAGACCCTCACCCAGGGCGTGGCCGTCGGCATGTACGTCCTGGCGCTCACGGGGCCCCTGGCCACCCTGAGGTTCTGGGTGATGGCGGCGGCGGTCGTCCTGACCGTCGCGACCGGACTGGACTATGTGAAGCAGGCCATTGTTCTGCGCCGGCGGGGAATCGCCGAGCGCAGGGCGGCGTTGAAGGAGTCGGAAGGGTGAGTTCCCCGGCCGCCGACGTGGTGCGACTACTCACGGTGAGAGGCGAGAGCCTCGCGATCGCCGAGTCGCTGACCGGTGGCCTGGTGGCGGCCGACGTCACCGCGGTCCCGGGAGCGTCCAAGGTCTTCCGCGGTTCGGTGACCGCCTATGCCACGGACCTGAAGCGGGATCTGCTCGGGGTCGAGGCAGGCTTGCTGGCGGCTCGAGGAGCGGTCGATCCCCAGGTCGCCGCGGAGATGGCGGCCGGCGTGCGCAAGGCGCTGGCAGCCGACTGGGGCATCGCCACGACCGGCGTCGCGGGCCCGGATCCCCAGGACGGACAGCCGGTCGGGACGGTCTACGTGGCCGTGCACGGACCCTTCCCATCGGACGACGGTTCCGCCTCTGGCGGAAAAGTGGAGGCACTGCGGTTGAACGGCGACCGCGCGGAAATTCGTATGGAGAGTGTACGGAGCGTGCTCGCGCTCCTTCTGCGGGAGATCGCGGGCGAACAGACCGGGAACGAGCGGGCACAGGATACGGAACGGAACGGGGGGTTTTGATGTTTGCAGCCCAGAGTGAACACGACATCGCTCCCCGCACGGCCGCGGCGCGAGGCGGTACGGTGGGGCGTGAAGGATGCGGCTACGCGGTCCGAGGAGGGAGCCACCGATGATTCTGCTCCGTCGCCTGCTGGGTGACGTGCTGCGTCGGCAGCGCCAGCGCCAGGGCCGTACTCTGCGCGAAGTCTCCTCGTCCGCCCGAGTCTCACTCGGCTATCTCTCCGAGGTGGAGCGGGGGCAGAAGGAGGCGTCCTCCGAGCTGCTGTCCGCCATCTGCGACGCGCTGGACGTACGGATGTCCGAACTCATGCGAGAAGTGAGCGACGAGCTCGCCCTCGCGGAGCTGGCCCAGTCCGCCGCGGCCACGTCGAGCGAGTCCGTGCCCGCGCCGGTTCGTCCGATGCTCGGTTCCGTCTCGGTGGCGGGTGTGCCACCGGAACGGGTGACCATCAAGGCACCCGCGGAAGCGGTGGACGTCGTCGCCGCCTGAGCTGTCGGCGCGTCGTCGTCCGAGGCCCCGGCCAGGGCCTCTCCGGGAGACCGGAGGGGTGCGGTCGGGGTTTTTGCGTGTCCGGGCGACCGCCGGCCGGGGCGGTTCCGCCGGTTTGCCGGTCCCTGGTGCGGCGGTCATCGTGGAAGGACATGCCGAGGGAGAACCGACGGAGGCGCGGATGTACGTCGTCAAGAGCCCCTTGTCCGACGCGAATCTCAAGGTCGTCTCGGAGGCGCTCCAGGGCGCACTCGTGGACCTGGTGGATCTGGCCCTGGTCGCGAAGCAGATTCACTGGAACGTCGTCGGGCCGCGTTTCCGCTCCGTGCACCTTCAGCTGGACGAGGTCGTCGACACCGCGCGCACGCACTCCGACACCGTGGCCGAGCGTGCCTCTGCGCTCGGTGTCTCTCCGGACGGCCGGGCCGCGACGGTGGCAGTCGGCAGCGGCATCGGGGTGACGCCCGAGGGCTGGGTGGACGACACCACCGCGGTGGGGACGATCGTCGAGGCGCTGGGCGCGGTGATCACGCGGATGCGGGAACGGATCACCGCCACCGGGGACCCGGACCCCGTGAGCCAGGACATCTTCATCCAGATCACGGCCGACCTCGAGAAGCAGCATTGGATGTTCCAGGCCGAGAACGGATGACCCCGGCGACCGTCCGCCGGGCGGCCGCGCTGGGGTTCGGCGCACTGTGGTGCTGGGCCGTGCTGCGGCTCGTGCTGGTGCCCGGGGCCGGTGCGGTCGAGGGGGCGGTCGCGGTCGGCGGATGGGGGCTGAGCGTGCTTCCGGTGCACTGCGTGCCCCGGAACCAGGCGGTCGGGGCCCTCGGTGCAGGGCGGTGGCGGCGGGCCGTGCGGGCGGCGGTACGGGCGCCGGCCTCGCCGCGTTCCGGGAGGCGTGCGGCAAGCGGGTCGCAGGACACGGATGCGGGTGCCTTCGTCCGACGGAGGGCGGTACCGAAGACCTGGAACGACGGGACCGATGACCTGGAAGGACGGGACGGATGACCATCACCAGCCTGGACAAGGACGTCGACCGGCTGACCCTCACCCTGGTCGCCGACTTCGCCGCGCCCGTCGAGCGGGTGTGGCAGCTGTGGGCCGACCCGCGGCGGCTGGAACGCTGGTGGGGGCCGCCGACCTACCCGGCGACCGTGGAGAAGCACGAACTGAGCCCGGGTGGTGACGTCACCTACTTCATGACCGGTCCCGACGGCGAGAGATACCGCGGCTGGTGGCGGGTCACCTCGGTGGAGGCCCCGACGTCGCTGGAGTTCACCGACGGGTTCGCCGACCAGGACGGTGTGCCGAGCACCACCATGCCGACCATGGCGGTACGGGTCCGGCTCGGTGAGCACGGGGTCGGCACCCGGATGGAGATGCGGTCCGTCTTCGACTCCGCGGCGGAGATGGAGCAGCTGGCCGACATGGGCATGGTCGAGGGCCTGCGGCAGGCGGCCGGCCAGATGGACGCGCTGCTGGCCGACTGAGCCACGGGCCCGGTGCGGTCGGGGTGGCGGGCTCGGTCACGTCCTGTTCCGCCGCCGGCCGGCGCCGGTGAAGCCGCCCGGTCGCGGGGCGGGGCCCGCCTGGCAGACGGGGCACCAGTACGTCGGGCGCTCGCGGGAGCCGTCGCCCTGATCGGCCAGACGGACGGACGTACCGCACCGCAGGCACGGGCGGGGCGCGCGACCGTAGACGAACAGGTCCTGGCCGCGCAGGCCCGTCGTGCGACGGACCGGACGGTCGCGGTTGGCCTCCAGGAGCCTCTTGGCGAGACCGGGAAGCCTCGCGGCCCGGTCGGCGGGCAGCTCGCCCACCGGCAGCCACGGGGTGACACCGAGCAGGAAGCACAGCTCGCACTTGTAGACGTTGCCGATCCCGGCGAGATTGCGCTGGTCCAGCAGGGCCTCACCGAGAGGACGGGCGGGGTCCTCGGTGAGGTTGGCCAGGGCGCGCCCGGGGTCCCAGTCGGGGCCCAGCAGGTCGGGGCCGAGGTGTCCGACGGCGCGCTGTTCGTCGGCGGTGCGCAGCAGCTCCAGCACCGGCAGGCGGTAGCCGACGGCCGTGCGGTCGGCGGTGCCGAGGACGACCCGGATCTGGTGCGCCGGGCCGCCGCTCCAGCGCTGACCGGCGGCGAACACCTTCCAGGCGCCGTCCATCCTGAGGTGCGAGTGCAGTGTCAGGCCGCCCTCGATGCGGGTGAGCAGGTGCTTGCCGCGCGGGGTGACGTCCACGACGGCACGGCCGGTGAGGTCGACCGTCGCGTACCGGGGCACGCGGAAGTCGCTGCGGGTCAGCGTCCTGCCGGCCAGTGCGCCGTGCAGCCTGCGCGCGGCCTGCCAGACCGTGTCTCCCTCGGGCATGGGTCAAGGGTGACAGGCTCACGCCCGGATGCGCAGGCCGCGCGGGGTGGCGATGAAGCCGGCCTCTTCGAGGAGGGCGCCGAAGGGCGAGGTCAGAGCCGCGGCGCCGTTGACCCGTTCCACCGTGACCGTGCCGAGGGAACCGGCACGGGCGGACGCGGCGAGGGCCTCCGTGGCGGCACGCAGGGCCGGGTCCTCGGTCGGCGGGCCGTCCGGAGCGGAGGGCCAGAGCAGCAGGGTCTTGCCGCCGCGCTCCATGTAGAGCGCCGGCTCGCCCTCCACCAGCACCACCAGCGAGCCCGCCTTGCGGCCGGCCTTGTGCGTGGCCCCGGCGGGGGGCTCGGGCCAGCTCAGGGCCGCACCGTAGGCGTTGGCCGGATCGGCGGCAGCCAGCACGACCGCCCGGGGGGCGGTGTCGGCTCGGCCGCGCCGACCGGGGAAACCGGCGTCGTACGAGCCGTGCCGGGGGCCGAAGCCACCGTGTGCCCCACCGCCCCGCGGGCCACCGGCACCCGGTTCGGCGTAGTTTCCCGGGGAGACGTGGTCGCCCCGGGAAAACGGCTGGGCGGGGGAGAAGGCGTCGGAGGGACGGTCCGGGTCGCCGGCGTCTCCGGGGCCGCCTGCCGCGAAGTCGTCGAATGAGCCGAAGGGGGAGCCGTCGGAGGCCCAGGGGTCCGGCGCGGAGCCGTCGGGCGCGGTGTGCCCTGCGGGGCCGCCGCTGCCGAGGCCCGCCCCGCCGGCGGGACCCTCACCGCGCTCGCGGGCGTTGGAGACCGCGCGCAACCGGTCCACGGCGCCCTCCATGGCGAACTGCGCGGCGCCGAGTCCCTCCACGACATAGCCGCGCCGGGCCTGCCCGCTCTCCTCGAAGGCGGCCAGGATGCGGTACACCGCTGAGAAGCCGCCCTCGACACCCTCGGCGGCGACGGCACCGCGGGTCACCACGCCGTGCCGGTCGAGGAGTGTCCGCGCCAGGGCGTGGGCGCGCACCGTGGTGTCGGGCTCGCGGGCCGGGAGCAGCGACCAGCGGCCCGCGACCGTCGGCGGGCCGGTCCGGGACGCGGCGCGGGCGGCGGCCGTCAGCGAGCCGTACCGTCCCCGTGGCACCGAGCGTTTGGCACGGTGCGCGGTGGCGCCCGCGGTGCGGCCCGAGCCCAGCAGGGCCCGCAGGGGCGCGAGCGTGTCGTTCGTCAGCCGTCCGGACCAGGCCAGGTCCCACAGGGCGTCGGCCAGCTGCGGGTCCGTGACGTCGGGGTGCGTGGTGGCGCGGACCTGGTCGGCGATCTGCCGGAAGAACAGGCCGTACCCGCCGGAGAGGCTGTCCAGGACTGCCTGATGGAGGGCGGTCGTCTCCAGGGGGTGGGCGGGCGGCAGCAGCAGCGGGGCCGCGTCCGCCAGATAGAGCGAGACCCAGCCGTCCTTGCCGGGGAGTGAGCCGGCGCCCGCCCACACCACCTCGCCGGTGGCGGTGAGCTCGTCCAGCATCGCGGGCGTGTAGTCCGCCACCCGGGACGGCAGGACGAGCTTCTCCAGGGCGGACGCGGGCACGGACGCGCCCTGCAACTGCTCGATGGCCCGCACCAGCCCGTCGATGCCGCGCAGCGCGTGCCCCTTGCCGATGTGCTGCCACTGGGGCAGGAACTGGCCCAGAGCGGCCGGCGGCACCGGCTCCAGCTCGTGCCGCAGGGCGGCCAGGGAACGGCGGCGCAACCGGCGCAGCACCGTCGCGTCGCACCACTCCTGACCGATCCCGGCCGGATGGAACTCGCCCTGCACGACCCGGCCCGCCGCCGCGAGCCGCTGCAGGGCGCCCTCGGTCACCGCGACGCCCAGACCGAAGCGGGCGGCTGCGGTCACCGAGGTGAACGGGCCGTGGGTGCGGGCATGGCGGGCGAGGAGGTCGCCGAGCGGGTCCTTGACGGGCTCGGTGAAGGCCTCGGGCACACCCACGGGCAGGGCCGTGCCCAGCGCGTCGCGCAGTCGGCCCGCGTCCTCGATCGCCGCCCAGTGATCGGCACCGGCGATGCGTACCTTGATGGCGCGCCGGGCGGCGGCCAGCTCCGGCGCCCACTGCGGCTCGGCGCCCCGTTCGGCCAGCTCGGCGTCCGTGAGCGGGCCGAGCATGCGCAGCAGGTCCGCGACGCCCTCCGGATCCTTGATACGCCGGTCGTCGGTGAGCCACTGCAGCTCGCGCTCCAGCTCGGTGAGCACCTCCGCGTCGAGCAGCTCGCGCAGCTCCGCCTGGCCGAGCAGCTCGGCCAGCAGCCGTGAGTCCAGCGACAGGGCGGCGGCCCGGCGCTCGGCGAGCGGGGAGTCGCCCTCGTACAGGAACTGGGCGACGTATCCGAACAGCAGGGAGCGGGCGAACGGGGACGGCTCCGGGGTGGTGACCTCGACCAGGCGCACCTTGCGGGACTCCACGTCGCCCATCAGCTCGACCAGGCCGGGCACGTCGAAGACGTCCTGGAGGCACTCGCGGACCGCTTCCAGGACGATCGGGAACGAGCCGTACTCGCTCGCCACCTCGAGCAGCTGCGCGGCGCGCTGGCGCTGCTGCCACAGCGGGGTGCGCCTGCCCGGATTACGGCGCGGCAGCAGCAGGGCGCGGGCGGCGCACTCCCGGAACCGGGACGCGAACAGGGCCGACCCGCCCACCTGGTCGGTGACGACCCGGTCGACGTCACCCTTGTCGAAGACGACGTCGGCCGCGCCGAGGGGCGCCTGCTCGGCGTCGTACTCCAGGCCGGGCTTCGACGGCTCCTGGTCGAGCAGGTCCAGGCCCATCAGATCCGCGTCCGGCAGGCGCAGCACGATGCCGTCGTCGGCGTGCATGACCTGGGCGTCCATGCCGTACCGCTCGGAGAGGCGGGCGCCGAGCGCGAGGGCCCAGGGGGCGTGGACCTGCGCGCCGAAGGGCGAGTGGACCACGACGCGCCAGTCGCCCAGCTCGTCGCGGAAACGCTCCACGACGATGGTGCGGTCGTCGGGCACATGGCCGCAGGCCTCGCGCTGCTCGTCGAGATACGCCAGCACATTGTCCGCGGCCCAGGCGTCCAGGCCCGCGGCGACCAGACGCAGCCGGGCGTCCTCCTTGCCGAGGGAACCCACCTCGCGCAGGAACGCGCCCAGCGCGCGGCCCAGCTCGAGGGGACGGCCCAGCTGGTCGCCCTTCCAGAACGGCAGTCGCCCCGGCACGCCCGGGGCCGGGGAGACCAGCACACGGTCGCGCGTGATGTCCTCGATGCGCCAGGAGCTGGTGCCGAGCGTGAAGACGTCCCCGACCCGGGACTCGTACACCATCTCCTCGTCGAGCTCGCCGACCCGGCCGCCGCCCTTCTTCGGGTCCGCGCCGGCGAGGAAGACCCCGAAGAGCCCGCGGTCGGGGATCGTCCCGCCCGAGGTGACGGCGAGGCGCTGTGCGCCCGGGCGGCCGGTGACGGTCCCCGCGACGCGGTCCCAGACCACGCGCGGGCGCAGCTCGGCGAAGGCGTCGGAGGGATAGCGGCCCGCGAGCATGTCCAGGACGGCCGTGAACGCCGACTCCGGGAGCGACGCGAAGGGGGCGGCGCGGCGGACGGTGGCGAGGAGGTCGTCGACCTGCCAGGTGTCCAGGGCCGTCATCGCGACCAGCTGCTGGGCCAGGACGTCCAGCGGATTGGCGGGGATCCTCAGCGACTCGATGGCGCCGCTGCGCATCCGCTCGGTGACCACGGCGGCCTGCACCAGGTCCCCGCGGTACTTGGGGAAGACCACGCCCGTGGAGACCGCGCCGACCTGATGGCCCGCGCGGCCGACGCGTTGGAGGCCGGAGGCGACGGACGGCGGCGACTCCACCTGGACCACGAGGTCGACGGCGCCCATGTCGATGCCCAGCTCCAGGCTGGAGGTGGCGACCACGGCGGGCAGGCGCCCCGCCTTGAGGTCCTCCTCGACGAGGGCGCGCTGCTCCTTGGAGACCGACCCGTGGTGGGCGCGGGCGATCACGGCCGGGGCGCCCTGGGCCGCGCCCGATCCGCCCATGAGCTGGGCGGGGGAGTGGTGCTCGTCCAGGGGCTCGCCGGTCGCCCGCTCGTACGCGATCTCGTTGAGCCGGTTGCACAGGCGCTCCGCCAGGCGGCGGGAGTTGGCGAAGACGATGGTGGAGCGGTGCGACTGGACGAGGTCGGTGATCCGCTCTTCGACATGGGGCCAGATCGACGGGCGCTCGGCGCCCTCATTGCCGTCGGCGACCGGAGAGCCGCCGAGCTCGCCCAGGTCCTCCACCGGGACCACGACGGACAGGTCGAACTCCTTGCCCGACTCCGGCTGGACGATCTCCACCTTGCCGCGCGGCGCCAGGAAACGGGCGACCTCGTCCACCGGGCGGACCGTCGCCGAAAGGCCGATCCGGCGGGCCGGCTTGGGCAGCAGCTCGTCCAGCCGCTCCAGGGTGAGTGCGAGATGGGCGCCGCGCTTGGTGCCCGCCACCGCGTGCACCTCGTCGAGGATCACCGTCTCCACGCCCGTCAGCGCGTCGCGGGTGGCCGACGTCAGCATCAGGAACAGGGACTCGGGGGTCGTGATCAGGATGTCCGGCGGGCGGGTGGCCAGGGCCCGGCGCTCGGCGGCCGGGGTGTCGCCCGAACGGATGCCGACCTTCACCTCCGGCTCGGGCAGACCGAGCCGGACGGACTCCTGTCGGATGCCGGTCAGCGGGCTGCGCAGATTGCGCTCGACGTCGACGGCCAGGGCCTTGAGGGGAGAGACGTACAGCACCCGGCAGCGCTTCTTCGGGTCGGCCGGCGGGGGTGTGGAGGCCAGCTGGTCGAGGGCGGCGAGGAAGGCGGCCAGCGTCTTGCCGGAACCGGTGGGCGCGACCACCAGCACGTCCGAGCCCTCCGAGATGGCCTGCCACGCACCGGCCTGGGCGGCGGTGGGCGCGGAGAAGGCCCCCGTGAACCAGCCGCGGGTCGCGGGGGAGAAGCCGTCCAGGGCTCGGTGTGCGGAGCTGACCATGGATCCATCGTGCACCCCGGCACTGACAATCGGCCTGAGCCGGGAGGACGGAGCGCGGGACGGGGTGGGCCGTGTGCGGCTCTGCCAGGGGTACGGGGCGCCGCCGGGCCGCACGGGTGTCGGACAATGGACCCATGGCGGGATCGGGTGAGCGGGCGCGGCACTGGCGGTACGCCGAACTGCCCGGCGTCGACCTGCTCCGCGCCCAGTACATACGGAAGACCTTCGTCCGGCACACCCACGAGCACTTCGTCATAGCCGCCATCGCCGACGGCGTCGAGGTCTTCCACCACGGCGGCAGCGACCAGTACGCCGGCGCCGGATCGCTCGCGCTGGTCAATCCCGACACCCCGCACACGGGCCGGGCCGGCGTGCCCGAGGGCTGGCGCTACGGGGCGGTCTACCCGGCGCCGGACCTCGTGGCCGCGATCGCGGCGGAGACGACCACCCTGCGCGGGACGCCGGGATTCGTCCGCCCGGTGCTCGACGACCCGTACACCGTCGAACTGGTCCACCGGGTGCTGCGGGCCGCCGACGAGGGCAACGCGCTCGCCGCCGACACCCTGCTGCGGGTGGCCGTGACCCGGCTGCTGCGGCTGAACGGCGGACCGCGGCCCCGGCGCGAGGTGCGGACCGCAGGAGCCCGGGTCGCGGCACGCGCGCGTGCCGTGCTGGAGGAGCGGATGGCCGCCCCGCCGAGCCTGGAGACGCTCGCCGCGGAGCTCGGCAGCAGTCCGTTCGCCCTGCTGCGTGCCTTCCGTGACACCTACGGGATGCCGCCTCACACCTGGCTGACCGACGCCCGGGTGCGCCGGGCGCGGCGGATGCTGGACGCCGGGACGGCACCGGCCGACGCCGCCGTCGCCGTGGGCTTCACCGACCAGCCGCACCTGAACCGGCACTTCGCGCGGATCGTGGGCGTACCGCCCGGGGCCTACCAGCGCGAGCGCAAGAACGTACAAGACGCGCGGCGGGGCCTGCTCCTACCGTCCGAGGCGTGACAGAACAGACAGTCGTCCCCGGTACGAGCGCCGCCGAAGGCAAACCCGACGCCGCCGTCGTACGGGACGCCCTCGGAGTGGGAGTCGCCGTCGGACTGTCCGGGTTCGCCTTCGGGGTGACCTCGGCGGGCAGCGGGCTCACGCTGCTCCAGACGTGCGCGCTCAGCCTCCTGGTCTTCACCGGCGCCTCCCAGTTCGCGCTCGTGGGGGCGCTCGCGGCCGGTGGCAACCCGCTCACAGCCGCGGCGGGCGCCTTCTTCCTCGGCGTGCGCAACGCCTTCTACGGGCTGCGGCTGTCGCAGTTGCTGGCCCTCCCGCGCGCGGTGCGGCCCTTCGCCGCCCAGTGGGTCATCGACGAGACGACGGCCGTGGCGCTCGCGCAGCCCACGCGGCGCAGCGTCCGGATCGGGTTCACGGTCACCGGTCTCACCCTGTACGTGCTGTGGAACGTCACCACGCTGCTCGGCGCGCTGGGCGCGGAGGCCATCGGGGACACCGACACCTGGGGCCTCGACGCGGCCGGGCCCGCGGTCTTCCTGGCGCTGCTCGCGCCGATGCTGAGGACCACCACCGAGCGCACGGTCGCCACCCTGGCCGTCGTGCTGGGACTCGGTCTGCTGCCCGCCCTGCCCGCCGGTGTGCCCGTCCTGGTGGCGGCGCTGGCGGCACCGGCCGTCCTGTGGGTGCGGGGACGCCGCCGGGCCGCCGCACCGCGCCACGACGGGGACAACGACGCGCGGGACAGGACACAGAGCCCCGTCGAGGGCTCCGGGCGGGAGGAAGAGCGTTGAGCATCTGGATCGCGATCGGCGTGACCGCACTCGGCTGCTACGCCGTCAAACTCGTCGGACTGCTCGTGCCCGCGGGCGCACTGGAACGGCCGCTGGTCCGGCGGCTCGCCGCCCTGCTGCCCGTCGCCCTCCTCGCCGCGCTCACGGCCCAGCAGACCTTCGCGGACGGGCAGACGCTCGTCCTGGACGCGCGGGCCGCCGGCGTCGCCGCGGCCGCCGTGGCCCTGGTGCTGCGGGCGCCGTTCCTGCTGGTCGTCGGGGCCGCCGTGGTGGTCACCGCGGGGGTGCGGGCGCTGGGCGGCTGAGAACGGAGGGGCCGGTCAGCCGATGGGGCGGCCGTAGGCCCGGAGCGTGCTGAGGGCGTCGAGCGTCACCCGGGGACGTGCCTCCAGCGCGGGTGCCGGTGCCCAGCGGCGCCAGCGGACGGGCCAGCCGCCGTCCTCTTCCTGCTCCGCTGCGAGGAAATCGAGGGAGCGGGTCATCTCGTCGTCCGTGAACCACGCGCGCGCGAGGGAGTGCGGACTCCTCGCGTAGTCGTGCGGGAAGTGGTGCTCGCCCGGGGCGTAGCCGGGGGAGACCGGGCAGGCGTCGCGGGTTTCCGGATCGAGCACCGCGAGGCGCTGTTCGCGCACCAGGCGGCCCAGCCGGTCGGCCGCCGCCTGCGCGCGCGTGCGGTCGGGGGCGGCGTCCAGGAAGGCCACGGCGGCCTCGACCTCGTACGGGTGGGAGGTCCGCACCGACTCGACCGCCCGCCAGCAGAAGTCCGTGGCCCGGAACAGCCAGGCGTGCCAGACCTCGTTGCGGTGCAGCAGACCGACCACCGGCCCGGTGGCGAGCAGCTCCCCGGGAGGGTCGTCCACCACGGGCACGAAGGGGGCGGCCGGGTAACCGCGCTGGCTGGGATGGACCGCGGGCAGGGCCCCGTCGGCTGTCGAGACGGAGGTCAGATAGCGGCACACCCGCTCCACGCGCTGCCCGCCGCACTGCCCGACGGCGTCCAGGACGCGCAACGCCTGCGCGGTGTGCAGCGGCTGGCTCACGGGCCCGCGCAGATCGGGCTCCAGGGCGTGACCGTACCCGCCGTCCTCGTTGCGGTAGGCGTCCAGCGCCGCCTCCACCGGCGCGGCGGCGCCGTCGCGGAAGCGGAACGCGAACAGGCGCTGCTCCAGCACGCGCGCGGTGAGCCAGACGAAGCGCTCCGCGCGCGCGAGCGGAGTGCGCGCGGGGAGCGTCGGGGGGAGTGGGGAAGCTCCGTTTTCGGCCATGCGTCAGACCGTAGGGCGGAAAGCGGTCCCAGCACGCCGTCCCGGCTCAGGGCCCACTCTCAGGGGCGGGATACTGGGGGCATGCGGTTGACGGTCTTCTGGGAGCGGATGACGGAGCACTTCGGTCCGGGGTACGCCGACACCTTCGCGCGCGATCACGTGATGACGGAGCTCGGCGGTCGTACGGTGCACGAGGCGCTGGACGCCGGCTGGGACGCCAAGGACGTGTGGCGGGTGGTCTGCACCGTCATGAACGTGCCACAGGAGCAGCGCTGACCGGTCACGAAGATCACGGGCCGTGCGTCCGCTGTCGGTGGCGTGGGCGAGACTTGGTCCGTGGCATCCACTGACGAGACCGGGCAGGCGGCCCGGCAGACCCCTCCGCCCGGCACGACGCCGCCCGCCCAGCCCCCCGTCGGCGGCAGCGCCGGGCCGGGCGCCCGCATGCCGCGCTGGCTGCCGCGGGCCATGGTGCTGGCCCTTGCTCTGATCGCCGTCTTCCAGCTGGGCAGCTGGGCCTTCCACCAGCTCACCGGGCTGCTGATCAACATCCTCATCGCGTTCTTCCTGGCGCTCGCCATCGAGCCCGCGGTGAGCTGGATGTCCGGGCGCGGCGTGCGCCGGGGGCTGGCCACGTTCCTCGTCTTCCTCGCCGTGCTGATCGCCGCCGCGGGGTTCGTGACGCTGCTCGGCTCCATGCTGGCGGGCCAGATCGTCAAGATGGTCGAGGACTTCCCCGACTACCTCGACTCCGTGATCAACTGGGTCAACAGCCACTTCCACACCGAGTTCAGAAGAGTGGACGTCCAGGAGGGCCTCCTCCGCTCCGACTGGCTGCGCAACTACGTGCAGAACAGCGCCTCCGGCGTCCTGGACGTGTCCGCCCAGGTCCTCGGCGGTCTCTTCCAGCTGCTGACGATCCTGCTGTTCTCGTTCTACTTCGCCGCCGACGGCCCCCGGCTGCGGCGCGGGCTCTGCTCCGTCCTGCCGCCCGCCCGGCAGGCCGAGGTCCTGCGCGCGTGGGAGATCGCCGTGGACAAGACCGGCGGCTACCTCTACTCGCGCGGTCTGATGGCGCTGATCTCCGGCATCGCGCACTACATCCTGCTGGAGATCCTGGAGGTGCCCTACGCGCCGGCGCTCGCCGTGTGGGTGGGCCTGGTGTCGCAGTTCATCCCCACCATCGGCACCTATCTCGCGGGCGCCCTGCCCATGCTGATCGCCTTCACGGTCAACCCCTGGTACGCGTTGTGGGTCCTGGGCTTCGTGGTGGTCTACCAGCAGTTCGAGAACTACGTGCTGCAGCCCAAGCTGACGTCGAAGACCGTGGACATCCACCCCGCGGTCGCCTTCGGCTCGGTCATCGCGGGCACCGCCCTGCTGGGCGCCGTCGGCGCGCTGATCGCCATCCCGGCGGTCGCCACGCTGCAGGCGTTCCTCGGGGCGTACGTCAAGCGGTACGACGTCACGGACGACCCCCGTGTCCACGGGCACCGCGACCGCCGCGGGGCGGGGTCCGGGGGGTTCACGCGCATACGGAAACTGTGGGCCAGGCGACCGGACACGGCGCCTCCCGCGCAGCGCCGTCCCGGGGACGGCGGACCCGGGCGCGGTGGGCCCGGGCACGGGGGCCCTGAGGACGGGAGCTCCGGAGGAGGCGGCACCGTCTGAGGCGCCGGGCGGCCGGTTCAGTACGTCAGGGCGGCCCACACTCCGGTGGCGACGACGGCGGCCGCGTAGCAGCCGGCCGCCACGGCCACGAGCCGTCGCCGCACCGCCGCGTCCCACGAAGTAAGGGGGAGCAGCCGGGCCAGCACCGGCAGCACCAGGACGGCGTGCAGGCTCACCCCGTGCAGCGGCTTGAGCGGCGCCGTGGAGTCATACGCCGCCTCCTGGTGACCGGTCCGGGTGAGGACCACGCCGCGCGCGATCATCGCGGCTCCCGAGGCGAGCCCGACGAGGAGGACCGCGAACCCGGACCGCACCGCGAGCGGCATGCCCGCCGGTCCCGTGGGCCGGTGGCGGAACGACACGAGGGCGAACACGGTCAGCAGTACCACCAGCACGCCACCGCCCACCGCGAGGGACATCGACACGGCCGTGTCGAACGGCGTCTCCATGTCGAGGTGCGAGGGCACTCCGCGCCACGCCTGCAGGGTGATGCCGGCCACCTCGAGGACACAGTCGGCCGCGAACACGGCGAGCAGCAGGCTGCGCCGTCCCGGCCGCAGGCGCAGGTACGAGGTGATCCAGGTGACCGCGATCAGCGTGCTGCCGAAGGACAGTCCGAAGGTCACCGGCTTGCGCCAGGAGACGGGCCCGTCCCAGGGGCCGCCGTCCACGGCGAACACCACCAGGTGCCCGAGGCCGGAGAGGATCAGGAGAGCGCCGGTCGCGTGGCAGGCGCGCGCCGCCGGGGACCGGCCGGGCGGCAGGCCGTCCGCGGGTGGCGGGTCCGGTGCGGTGTGGTGGGCGGTTCGGGCGGCGGTGCGGGCGGTCCCCTCGTTCTGCATGCGACGAGCCTGGCCCGGGGACCGCCGCCGGTCGTCGTCCGTCCGGAGACACCTGGCCTACGCCCCGAGACGTACGCTCGGAAGTGCCGCGTGGTGCGCTTGACACGAAAATCGAACATCCATTCTTATGGAGGCTCCGGCGGGGCTCGGGACGGGCGATTCGACTGGGTTTGGGCGGAGAAGTTCCCGAGTTATCCACAGGCCGGACCCGCACCGAGGCGCATTGTCAGTGGCAGGCATTAGCGTCTTTGACGTGAAGCGATCGAATCAAGCAAACCGGGTGGAACCCATGGCAGGAACCGACCGCGAGAAGGCCCTGGACGCCGCGCTCGCACAGATTGAACGGCAATTCGGCAAGGGCGCGGTCATGCGCATGGGCGAGCGGTCGATGGAGCCCATCGAGGTCATCCCGACCGGATCGACCGCGCTCGACGTGGCCCTCGGCGTCGGCGGTCTCCCGCGCGGCCGGGTCGTGGAGATCTACGGCCCCGAGTCCTCGGGCAAGACGACCCTGACCCTGCACGCCGTGGCGAACGCGCAGAAGGCCGGTGGCCAGGTCGCGTTCGTGGACGCGGAGCACGCCCTCGACCCCGAGTACGCGAAGAAGCTCGGCGTCGACATCGACAACCTGATCCTCTCCCAGCCGGACAACGGCGAGCAGGCCCTGGAGATCGTGGACATGCTGGTCCGCTCCGGTGCCCTCGACCTGATCGTCATCGACTCCGTCGCCGCGCTCGTCCCGCGCGCGGAGATCGAGGGCGAGATGGGCGACAGCCACGTGGGTCTCCAGGCCCGGCTGATGAGCCAGGCCCTGCGGAAGATCACCAGCGCGCTCAACCAGTCCAAGACCACCGCGATCTTCATCAACCAGCTCCGCGAGAAGATCGGCGTGATGTTCGGCTCCCCCGAGACCACGACCGGTGGCCGGGCGCTCAAGTTCTACGCCTCCGTGCGCATCGACATCCGCCGCATCGAGACGCTGAAGGACGGCACGGAGGCGGTCGGCAACCGCACCCGCTGCAAGGTCGTCAAGAACAAGGTCGCGCCGCCCTTCAAGCAGGCCGAGTTCGACATCCTCTACGGCCAGGGCATCAGCCGCGAGGGCGGCCTGATCGACATGGGCGTGGAGCACGGCTTCGTCCGCAAGGCCGGCGCCTGGTACACGTACGAGGGCGACCAGCTCGGCCAGGGCAAGGAGAACGCGCGCAACTTCCTGAAGGACAACCCCGACCTGGCCAACGAGATCGAGAAGAAGATCAAGGAGAAGCTGGGCGTCGGCGTGCGTCCCGAGGAGCCGGCCACCGAGCCGGGCACGGACGCCGCGGTCTCCGCCGCCCCGGCCGGTGCCGCACCGGCGGTGCCCGCTCCCGCGACGGCCAAGGCCACCAAGTCCAAGGCCGCGGCAGCCAAGAGCTGATCCGTGACACGACGAACCGACTGGGCCGAGTACGACGCGGGCTCCGCCGGGACGGACGACGGCATGCACGGCACGCATGGGGCGGGGGACCCTGCGGCCGTGCCGTCCGGTGAGGGCGGGAGGCGTCGCAGAGGCGGGCGGCGGAGACGGCGCGAGGGCGCGGAGCCGTTCGCCGAGGACGGAGGTGCCACTTCCTCGTCGAGGGCCGAGAAGGAGGAGCCTCCGCGGGACCCGGTGGAGCAGGCCCGGGCGATCTGCCTGCGCCTGCTCACCGGGACCCCGCGCACCCGCAAGCAACTCGCCGACGCCCTGCGTAAACGGGAGATCCCGGACGAGGCCGCGGAGGAGGTGCTGTCCAGGTTCGAGGAGGTCGGCCTGATCGACGACAGTGCCTTCGCCGATGCCTGGGTCGAGTCCCGGCATCACGGCCGCGGACTGGCCCGGCGCGCTCTCGCCCGCGAACTGCGGACCAAGGGCGTCGACTCCACCCTCATCGACGCGGCGGTCTCCCAGCTGGACCCCGAGCAGGAGGAGGAGACCGCACGGGAACTCGTCGCCCGCAAACTCCGTGCCACCCGAGGCCTCGACCGCGACAAGAGGCTGCGCCGCCTCGCCGGCCTGCTGGCCCGCAAGGGCTACCCCGAGGGCATGGCCCTACGGGTGGTTCGCCAGGCCCTGGAAGAGGAGGGCGAGGACACCGAGTTCTTGGGTGACGAAGGCTGACGAGGGCTGACGACCGGCTGACGAGAGCTTCTGACCGGACGCGACGCCGCCTACGGGGGTGGGGGCGTCGCCTCTGAGCGACATGAGCGCGCAGGATTACCTTGCGCTCCCGGCGGGGTGAAGACCTTCCCGTACGGCTGTACCGTCTGCGCCGTCGCGCGGCTGTCCGAGCCGCGTCCGCCGCGTCCGCCGCGTCCACCGCGCGCGTACGCCGCCCCCGGAGACCGGCCGGCGAACGGGCCGCACCGACGAAGCCACGGTACGTCCAGAATGGCGGCCCAGCCATGCCTCTGCCCGCGCGCCCCCGAAGAGCGACGCCCGCTCTGCTCCTCGGTGCCGGCCTGCTCCTGAGCGGCTGCGGTCTGGGCACGGCCGACGCCGGCCCGGCGAAGGACGGCCCGCTCGTCCTCGGGTTCGTCAACGGAGGCGACAGCCAGTTCCACACCTGCCTTCAGCGGTCCGTGGAGATCACGGCCAAGAACAACTTCGCCAAGCTCGTCACGGCCAACTCCGGGCAGGACGCGGCGACGGAGCCGTCCAACATCGAGGACATGATCGGGCGCAAGGTCGACGCGATCATCCTGCAGACCGTCAGCGCGGACGCCCTCGAGAGCGACCTCGCCAGGGCCCGGCGGGCCGGCATCCGCGTCTTCCTGACCTCCGTGAGCGCCGACCCGGACGACATCCTCGGGGCGGTGGTCGTCGACCTGAAGGCCGTCGGACGCCTGGACGCCCAGTGGATCACCGACGACGCGGCGGGCAAGGACGTACAGGTCGGTGTGCTCGCGGGGGCACCGGGAGCCGCGTCCGACCTGCTCGTCGACGGCTTCGCCGAGGCGTTGCCGGCCAACGCCGAGGTGGTCGCCGACCAGCCCGGCATGTTCGACGCCGCCACGGCCGGGAAGGTCGCCACGGCCATGGCCCGGGCCCACCCCGGCCTGGACTACGCCTTCGTCGCCAACGAGCAGATGGCCTTCGCCGCACGCAAGGCCTTCGACGCGGCCGGAGTTGGCCAGGTGAAGATCGTGACGGTGAACGGCACCGACGAAGCCCTCGCCGCGCTCAAGGACGGACGGTTCTCCGCGACGGTCTCCAACTCGGCCGGGAACACCGGTGAGCTGGCCGTCCAGAACACCATCGCCCTGCTGCGGGACCGGAAGACCGAGAAGATCGACAACACCCCGATCCGCCTGGTGACCAAGGGGAACGCGGACACGGCACCCCTGTACTGCCCCTCCGACCTCTGACCGGGGGCACGCGCTAAGGCACGGTCACGGGCAGTCCCGCCGCCCGCCACGCCTGGAACCCGCCGACCAGGTCGGTGGCCCGATGCAGGCCCAGGCGGTGCAGGGACTCCGCGGCGAGGCTGGAGGCGTAGCCCTCGTTGCACACGACCACGACGCGCAGGTCGTGACCCCTGGCCTCGGGAAGGCGGTGGCTGCCCTGCGGATCCAGGCGCCACTCCAGTTCGTTGCGTTCGATCACCAGGGCGCCCGGGATCAGGCCGTCCGCATCGCGCAGGGCGGCGTACCGGATGTCGACCAGCAACGCCTCACCAGCCTCGGCCGCCTCGTGCGCCGCGCGCGGCTCGATGCGCGTGTAGCCCCGGCGTACCCGCTCCAGCACGGCGTCGATCCCGTTCGGCTCGCTCACTGCCAGTCCTCCGGGCGCTCGACGTCCTCCAGGCGCAGGACCTGGCCGCTGCGACTGTAGCGACGGATCCGCGGCAGGGGCGGGTAATAGGCGTGGACGGAGATCGCGTGGCGGTCGGGGGACTCGTTGAGCACCTCGTGGACGTGGTGCCGCCCGAAGGCGCGCCCCTTCCCGGCGGGCAGCCGACGCTCACGGTCCACCCCGTCGGTGAGCTCCAGGGTCTTCCAGCCGTCGGTGGGCAGCCGGGCGGCGAGCGCGTTCTCCCTGAGCTCGCCTGCCGCGGTGACGAAGGCGCCCACCGACTCGGCATGGTCGTGCCAGCCGGTGCCCGTGCCGGGCGGCCAGCCGATCAGCCAGGCCTCGCTGCCGCCGGGCCCCTCCAGTCGCACCCAGGTACGGCCCTCGGGGTCGAGGGGAAGCGAGGCGATCAGGTCGGCGTCGGCGGCGATGCGCCGGACGAAGGAGAGGAGCTCGGCCTGGGTCGGCGCGGGCGCGCCCGTGGCCGTCGGGGAAAGGGAAGAGGAGGACGCAGGGGCGGGGAAGGACACAGACACGGGAACCGTCCTGGGAGTTCGCGAGGAGACGCGCGGCGGCACGGCGAAGCCGGGGCGCGCGAGAAAGTGAGGCGAATTCAGCAGGAGGGACGACACACGCAACCCGCATAGCGGACGAGGTCCATATGGACCCTCCGCCACAGGCGCACGTCGGTGTCGGTCACGTTCGGGAGTGAACCACGACGGCGTGGGACGGTCAACTCACCGGCACCATGTGGACGAGGACGGCGGGCGATCGCTCAACGGACCCCGGCTCCGGCTTCCGCCCCGGCTTCCGCCTTCGCGGCCGCCCTTCTCGCCCCGCCCAGCGCCGCCTCCGCCGCCGTGTAGAGGTCGGCCGGGCGCACCCCGTTCAGCGCGGTGACCAGGCTCCCGTCGGGCCGCACCAGCAGCACCGTGTGGGCCGCGGCCCCCGGGTAACTCTCGGCGACCAGCAGCTCGGCGTGGTGCGGCAGCGCCGTCACCGCCGCCGCCAGCCGGGGCATGACACCGGCGGTCACCCAGTGCTTGCGGTCCCACACCCCCGTGCCCGGCGCGATCAGCACCACCAGCAGCGCACCGCGCCCCAGCCTGTCCCGCAGCCGCACGAACGTGCCGTCCTCCGCCGTGACCCGCACGTCGGTGACGGGCGTTCCGGGCGCCGTGCCGACGGCCACCTCGCCCTCGAGGGGCGGCGGCATGAGCGGTGAGTCGGCACAGGTTCCCGGCGCTCCGAGTGTCCCGCGCCCCAGATGACCGTCGGCGAGCAGCGCGTCGTGCCCCCGGCCCGAGCCGGGGACGTAGGAGCGCAGGCCCCCGCCGCCGCGCAGCAGCGGCAGCACCTGGTCGGCGGCGCGCAGCCGTGCGGCGACGGCCGTGCGCCGCTCCTTCTGGTAGCTGTCGAGCAGCGCCTCGTGGGGCCCGTGGTGCCAGGCCAGGGCGAGCTTCCAGGCCAGGTTGTCGGCGTCCCGCAGCCCCTCGTCGAGCCCCTGCGTGCCCAGCGCGCCCAGCAGATGCGCCGCGTCCCCGGCGAGGAACACCCGGCCCACCCGCCAGCGGCGGGCCAGCCGATGGTGGACCGTGTGGACGCCGGTGTCGAGGAGTTCGTAGACCGGAGTGGCCCCGGACCGCCAGCCGGTGAGGGTCTCCCGGACCCGGTTCACCAGCAGCTCGGGCGTGACGAGGTCCTTGCCGGGCGGCAGCAGCCAGTCCAGACGCCACACGCCGTCCGGCAGCGGGCGGCCGACGACCTCGCCGGCCGAGGGCCCGGTCGTCCGCCACGGCGGCGCCCGGTGGAGCAGTGCCTCGTCGGTCCAGGGAAGTTCAGTGCGCAGCGCGGCGACGGCGTACCGTTCCACCGCCGTACGGCCGGGAAAGCGGATGTCCTGGAGCTTGCGCACGGTCGAACGGGGGCCGTCGCAGCCGACCAGGTAACTGCCGCGCCACCAGGTGCCCTTGGGGCCGCGCGTGTGGGCGGTGACGCCGGACGTCTCCTGTTCGATGCCGTCCAGTCGGCTGTCCACGGCGATCTTCACGAAGGGCTCGTGGTCCAGGGCGACGCGCAGGGCACCGGTCAGCTTGTGCTGGGCGATGTGCAGCGGCGCCGGCTCGGCGTCGTCGAACGCGACCTCGCGCGTCACCTGCTTGCGCCGCATCGACCGCCATCCGGCCCAACGGAAACCGGCCTCGTCCAACGAGGTGCCGGTGAGTCTCTCGACGAGTGCGACGACGTCCTCGCGCAGGACGACGGTGCGCGCGGGGCGGGGTTCGTCCTTGCCCGGACCCTCGTCGAGGACGACGCAGGGCACCTCCTGACGCGCCAGCGCCAGGGCGAGCGTGAGCCCGACGGGCCCAGCTCCAGCGATGATCACCGGGTCCACGGTGCGATGCCCCCTGCCTGTGACGGCGTCCCGGGGGACGTGGGTGAACAGGAAGTTGGAGCAGGGTGCACGGTCACAGAACGTATGCAACCTATTGCCGGTGCTTGCGTCAAGCGACGGAGGCCGTGGCGATCATGCCACGGCCTCCGTGATGGTCATACGAGGTGACCAAGTGTCAGGTCAGGTCTCCACCGCCGCCAGCGGCTGCCCCCGCGTTCGGCTGGTCGTCCGCCTTGAGCACCGCACCGGTCGACTTCTTGGCCCGCCGCAGTCGCCGCTCCAGCCAGCTCGCGAAGCTCGTCAGGGCGAAGTTGAGCCCGATGTAGATGACTGCCACCACGGTGAAGCTGGCGATGGTGTTGGCGCCGTAGTAGCTGCTCATCGTGTTGGCCGAGGCGAGCAGCTCGGAGAAGGTGAGCACCGCGCCGCCGAGTGCCGTGTCCTTGAGGATCACGACGAGCTGGCTCACGATGGCCGGCAGCATCGCGGTGACCGCCTGCGGCAGCAGGATGAGCCGCATGACCTGGCCCTTGCGCAGGCCGATCGCCATCGCGCCTTCCGCCTGCCCCTTGGGCAGGGCGAGAATGCCGGAGCGGACGATCTCCGCGAGGACGGAGGCGTTGTACAGGACGAGACCCGTGACCACCGCGTACAGCGGGCGGTCGTCGGAGCTGACGCTGGTGTACTCGGCGAACAGGGCGAGGCCGAAGATCATCAGGACCAGCACGGGGATGGACCGGAAGAACTCGACGACGATCGCGGCGGGCACACGGACCCAGGCGTGGTCCGAGAGCCGCGCGATACCGAGCACGGCGCCGAGCGGCAGCGCGATGACGACCGAGAGCGCGGCGGCCTTAAGGGTGTTCTGCAGACCCGGCCAGATGTACGTCGACCAGGGCTCGCTGCTGGTGAAGAACATCTCCCACTTGGCCCAGTCCAGCTGGCCCTTCTCGTCGAGAGCGCTGTACACCCACCACACGAGGGCCGCGAAGGCGACCAGGAAGACGACCGTGAGCAGCACATTGCGCCGCTTGGCGCGGGGGCCCTGGGCGTCGTAGAGAACGGAGCTCATCGCTTCACCGCCACCTTCTTGCCCACCCAGCCGAGGATCAGGCCGGTCGGCAGTGTCAGAACCACGAAACCGAAGGCGATGATCGCGGAGATCAGCAGCAGCTGTGCCTCGTTCTCGATCATGTCCTTCATCAGCGCCGCCGCTTCGGCGACACCGATGGCGGCGGCCACGGTGGTGTTCTTGATGAGCGCGATCAGCACGTTCGCGAGGGGGACGACCGAGGAACGGAACGCCTGCGGCAGCACGACCAAGCGCAGTACCTGGCCGAAGCTGAGACCGATCGCACGGGCCGCCTCCGCCTGGCCGACCGGCACCGTGTTGATGCCGGACCGCAGTGCCTCGCACACGAAGGACGACGTGTAGAGGATCAGCCCGAGGACGGCGAGCCGGAAGTTGATCGTCTCGAACTCGTCGGCGCCGAGGCTGACGCCCAGCGTCTGGTTCAGGCCCAGCGACGCGAACAGGATGATGACGGTCAGGGGGATGTTCCGCACGATGTTCACGTACGCGGTTCCGAAGCCGCGCATCAGCGGCACCGGGCCGACCCGCATGGCGGCCAGGATGGTGCCCCAGATCAGGGAGCCGACGGCCGAGAGCACAGCGAGCTGCACCGTCGTCCAGAAGGCTCCCAGCAGGTCGTAATCCTCAAGAAAGTCGAACACGATCTCCCGCGCTTTCGCGTGTAGGGAAGCCCGCCCCGGTGCGCCGCCCCTTCCGGAGGGCGGCGCACCCTGTCAGGCGCTGCCTCAGCTCTTGACGTCGCCGATCTTCGGCGCGGGCTCGTTCTTGTAGTTGGCCGGACCGAGGTTCGCGTCCACGGCCTTCTGCCACGAGCCGTCGGCCACCATGGCCTCCAGCGCGTCGTTGATCTTCGCCTTGAGGTCGCTGCCCTTCTTGACGCCGATGCCGTAGTTCTCGTTGGTCATCTTGAAGCCGCCGAGCTTGAACTTGCCCTTGAACTGCGACTGCGAGGCGTAGCCGGCGAGGATCGAGTCGTCCGTCGTCAGGGCGTCGATGGCGCCGTTCTGCAGGCCGGTCAGGCAGGCGGAGTACGTCGGGTACTTCTGCAGATTGGCCTTGGGGGCCAGCTTGTCCTTGACGTTCTGGGCCGAGGTCGAGCCGGTGACCGAGCAGAGCTTGGCGTCGTTGAGGTCCTCCGGCGCCTTGATCTTGTCGTCGTCGGCGCGCAGCAGCACGTCCTGGTGGGCGAGCAGGTACGGGCCGGCGAAGTCGACCTTGTCCTCGCGCTTGGGCGTGATCGAGTACGTGGCGGCGATGAAGTCGACGTCGCCGCGCTGCAGCATGGTCTCGCGGTCGGCGCTCTTCGACTCCTTCCACTCGATCTGGTCCTCGGTGTAGCCGAGCTTCTTCGCGACGTACGTGGCGACGTCGACGTCGAAGCCGGTGTACCCGTCCGGGGTCTTCTGGCCGAGGCCCGGCTGGTCGAACTTGATGCCGATGGTGATCTTCTTGCCACCACCGGAACCGCTGTCGCTGCTGTCGTCGTCGCCGCCGCACGCCGTGGCGGTCAGCGCGAGGGCAAGGACGGTGGCCGAGGCGGCGGTGACCTTGAGGAGCTTCATGGTGAACATCCTTTGACTGTGATCAGACGATCAGATGCGAGGGGCTGCCGGCTGGAGCGGAGCGCCGAAGCGGGCGTCGGAGCCGTGCTGCGTCAGTGGTGGAGGATCTTCGACAGGAAGTCCTTGGCCCGGTCGCTGCGCGGATTGCTGAAGAACTGCTCCGGCGCCGCCTCCTCGACGATGCGGCCGTCCGCCATGAACACCACGCGGTTGGCGGCGGAGCGGGCGAAGCCCATCTCGTGCGTGACCACGATCATGGTCATGCCGTCCTGGGCGAGCTGGCGCATGACCTCCAGGACCTCATTGATCATCTCCGGGTCGAGAGCCGACGTGGGCTCGTCGAAGAGCATGACCTTCGGGTCCATGGCCAGGGCCCGCGCGATGGCGACGCGCTGCTGCTGGCCGCCGGAGAGCTGGGCGGGGTACTTGTCCGCCTGGGCGCCCACGCCGACCCGGTCGAGCAGGGCCCGGGCCTTCTCCTCGGCCTTCTTGGCGTCGACCTTGCGGACCTTGACCTGGCCCAGGGTGACGTTCTCGAGCACCGTCTTGTGCGCGAAGAGGTTGAAGGACTGGAAGACCATGCCGACGTCGGCGCGGAGCCGGGCCAGTTCCCTGCCCTCGGCGGGGAGCGGCTTGCCGTCGATCGCGATCGTGCCGGAGTCGATGGTCTCCAGGCGGTTGATGGTGCGGCACAGCGTGGACTTACCGGACCCGGAGGGGCCGATGACCACGACGACCTCGCCGCGGGTGATCGTCAGGTCGATGTCCTGGAGCACGTGCAGCGCACCGAAGTGCTTGTTGACATTCCTCAGCACGACCAGTTCGCCGGTCGCGGCCACATCTTCCTTGGCCACCGATACTTCGGTCATCGCTTTCGGGCTCCGTCCTCCTCGGTTTCGGAGGACAGTAGTAACGCCAAACGACCTGCGTCTCTACATCTGAGGGGAATCTGAGCATCACGATCCGATAGCAATCGGACACCCGTCGTAGCTCGGGTGAGCAGGGAGCATATCGGCCGGATAACTTCGAGCAGCCGCAACCGGAACCCCCTTGACGCCGTCCCCTTCCATCGGCGTCACTGCACAGGGCACGCGCGCGCGTGCACAAGCCGTGCATCCGATCTTTTTACCCGTCCCGATCGTACGGCCGATGAACCGAAGGAGGCCCGGATGAGACTGCTGCTCGTCGAGGACGACAATCACGTCGCCGCCGCCCTGTCCGCGGTCCTGGCCCGGCACGGCTTCGACGTCACCCACGCGCGCAACGGCGAGGAGGCGCTCCAGGCGCTCGTCCCCGAGGTCGACGGATTCGGGGTCGTGCTGCTCGACCTCGGCCTGCCCGACCAGGACGGATACGAGGTCTGCGGCAAGATCCGCAAGCGCACCAGCACGCCGGTGATCATGGTCACCGCCCGCTCCGACGTCCGCTCCCGCATCCACGGCCTGAACCTCGGCGCGGACGACTACGTGGTCAAGCCGTACGACACCGGCGAACTGCTCGCCCGGATCCACGCCGTCAGCCGGCGCACCGCCCACGAGGAGGCGACGGGCAGCACCGAGACCGTGGTGCGCCTCGGTGCCGTGCGCATCGAGCTGCCGACCCGCCAGGTCAGCGTGGACGGCGCGCCCGTCCAGCTCACCCGCAAGGAGTTCGACCTCCTCGCCCTGCTCGCGCAGCGTCCCGGCGTGGTCTTCCGCCGCGAGCAGATCATCAGCGAGGTCTGGCGCACCAGCTGGGAGGGGACCGGGCGCACCCTGGAGGTGCACGTCGCCTCGCTGCGCGCCAAGCTGCGCATGCCCGCGCTCATCGAGACCGTCCGCGGCGTCGGCTACCGCCTCGTCGCCCCCACCGCGTAGCGGGGCCGGGTGCGCACACGTCTGCTTCCGCTGCTCATCGTGCTGATGGCGGCCGTGCTGCTCGCCCTCGGAGTGCCGCTCGCCGTCAGCGTCGCCCGCGCCGAACAGCAGCGGGTCGTCGTCGACCGCATCGACGACACGGCACGCTTCGCGGCGCTCGCCCAGTTCGTCACCGAGTCCGCGCCCGGAGGCTCCCGCCCGGTCACGACGGACGAACGCCTGGAGACCCTGCAGACCGAGCTGACCAGCTACTACGAGGTCTACGACATCCGGGCGGGCGTCTTCTACCGCAATCAGGTCCCCATGGCCAACGCGCCGACGACCTGGTTCCTCCCTCAGACCGGTGAGGTCCGCGAGGCCTTCGGCGAGGCACTGCTCAGCCGCCGCAGCCACGATCCGCAGCAGGTGTGGCCGTGGCAGGACGGCCGGCTGGTGGTGGCCTCGCCGGTCATCCGGGACGGAGACGTCGTCGCGGTCGTGGTCACCGACTCGCCGACCGGCGCGATGCGCGCCCGGACCCTGCGCGGCTGGCTCGTCATCGGGGCCGGTGAGATCGCCGCCATGCTGCTCGCCGTGGGCGCCGCGCTCCGGCTGACCGGCTGGGTGCTCAAGCCGGTGCGCGTCCTCGACGCCACCACCCACGACATCGCGACCGGACGGCTGAAGTCCCGGGTCGCACCGTCCGGAGGGCCGCCGGAACTCAGGCGGCTGGCCGCATCGTTCAACGAGATGGCGGACCACGTCGAGGACGTGCTGGAGCAGCAGCGTGCCTTCGTCGCCGACGCCTCGCACCAGCTGCGCAACCCCCTGTCCGCGTTGCTGCTGCGCATCGAACTGCTCGCGTTCGAGCTGCCCGAGGGCAACGAGGAGATCGCCTCCGTCCAGGCCGAGGGCAAACGCCTGGCCCGGGTCCTGGACGACCTGCTCGACCTGGCGCTGGCCGAGCACAGCGAGGCCGACCTCAAGGTCACCGACATCGGCGCGCTGGCCGCCGAGCGGGTGGCCGCCTGGTCACCGGCCGCCGAGGCCAAGGGCGTACGGCTGGAGGGGGAATGTCCGCCCACCACCGGCTGGGCCGACCCCGTGACGCTCTCCAGCGCCCTGGACGCGGTCATCGACAACGCGGTGAAGTTCACGCCGCCAGACGAGACGGTCCGGGTCACGGTCGCCTCCGGCGGCAGCACCGCCACCGTCCGGGTCACCGACAACGGGCCCGGTCTGACCGACGAGGAGCTCGCCCGGGTCGGCGACCGCTTCTGGCGCAGCGGCCGGCACCAGAACGTCAAGGGCTCGGGGCTCGGCCTGTCCATCTGCCGCGCGCTGCTCGCGGCGGGCGACGGCTCGATCTCCTTCGGCCACCACGAACCGCACGGACTGACCGTGACGGTCACGGTGCCGAGGACGGGGCACGCGCGCCGCCCCGACGCCCCCTAGGGCTTCACCGACCGGTAGTACCGCCGGGCGCCCTCGTGCAGTTCCAGCGGGTCGGTGTAGATCGCCGTACGGACGTCCACCAGTTGGGCGGAGTGCACGTGCGCGCCGATGCCGTCCCGGCTGTCGAGGACCGCCCTGGTCAGCCACTCGGTGATCCGCGGATCCATGTCGGCGCGGGTGATGAGCAGGTTGGACACCGCCATCGTCGGGACCACCGCACCGTTCTGGACGGCGGGGTACGCCGACTCCGGGATGTTGGTGGAGCGGTAGTAGCGGGTCGCGCCGCCGGCCTCGTGCAGCTTGGCGACGAGGTCGTCGCCTATCGGCACGAACCGGAAGGCGGACGTACGGGCTATCTCCTTGAGCCCGTCCGTCGGCAGCCCGCCCGACCAGAAGAACGCGTCGATCTCGTGGCCCAGCCGCCCCGGACCGGTGTCGATGCCGTCCGACCGGGGCGTGATCTCCCGCTCCGGATCGATGCCCGCCGCGCGCAGCAGCCGGGTGGCGATCAGCCGCACCCCGGAGTTCGGCAGACCGATCGCCACCCGCTTGCCCCGCAGATCGGCGACGGAGCGGATGTCCGAGCCGGTCGGGACGACGAGCTGCACGTAGTCGTCGTAGAGCCGGGTGACCCCGCGCAGCCGCTCGGCACCGGCCCGGTCGGCGATCTTGTACGTCTCCACCGCGTCGGCCGCGGCGATGGTGAAGTCGGCCTCCCCGGATGCCACCCGCTCGACGTTCTCCTGCGATCCGGCACTGGTCATCAGCCGCACCTTCAGGCCCGGCATGTCCTTGCGCAGCTCGGTGCGCAGCAGCTCGCCGTACTTCTGGTACACCCCCGCGCGCGTGCCCGTGCTGAAGGTGATCGTCCCGCTCGGCGGTTTCTCGCCCAGGGGCAGCAGCCACCACAGCAGCAGCGCCAGGGCGACGACACCGGCGGCCACGCCGGCGAGGGCCCGGCGGCCGCCGGCACGGGAGAGCATCGTGGACATGCGCGCGATCCTGCCAGCCCGCATCGCCACTGACCAGGGCCGGGCTCACACGGCGGGGCCGCGCGGGCGGGCCGGGGCGGTGTCGGTTCCGCTCGCTACAGTCGTCGGCATGAGCAGTTCCTCGCCCGCCGACCTGGTCCGCGCCTTCCACCTCGCCTTCGGTCTGGACGCCCGCAGCACGCCCACGGAGGTCGAGCCGGCCCTGGCCGCCCAGCGGGGGGCGCTGCTCGCCGAGGAGGCCGCGGAGGTCGCGGAAGTGTCGGTGTCCGGCCCGCTCGACCGGCTCGCGCACGAACTGGCCGATGTGGTCTACGTCGCCTACGGCACGGCCCTCGTCCACGGCATCGACCTGGACGCGGTGATCGCCGAGGTCCACCGCTCCAACATGACCAAGCTGGGCCCCGACGGCCGCGTGAGCCGCAGAGCCGACGGCAAGGTGCTCAAGGGCGAGCACTACGAGGCCCCGGACGTGACGGGCGTACTGCGCCGGCAGGGATGGGAGCCCGGGGCACCGGACGGGACGCCGGACGCCTGACCGCCGGCCCTCCGACAGCCCTCCGACAGCCCTCCGTCGGCCCCTCTCAGTCGCCCACCGACGCCTCCGCCCCCGCGGGCCGAGGCACCCCGTCGGACACCTCGGCGGGCCGGTCGGGGTCGTAGCGGCGCCGGAACAGACGCATCGCCAGCGGCTCGGTGAAGCGGGCGGTGAGGGGCCCGAGCACGACCAGGATGAGGACGTAGGCCGTGGCCAGTGGGCCCAGGGACGGTTCGATCCCGGCCGACACCGCCAGTCCGGCGATGACGATGGAGAACTCGCCGCGCGCCACCAGCGCCCCGCCCGCGCGCCAGCGGCCCTTGACGGAGATCCCGGCGCGCCGCGACGCCCAGTACCCCGTCGCGATCTTCGTCACCGCGGTCAGCAGGGCCAGCGCCAGCGCGGGCAGCAGCACCGGCGGGATGCTGGCGGGATCGGTGTGCAGTCCGAAGAAGACGAAGAAGACGGCGGCGAACAGATCCCGCAGTGGGCTCAGCAGCGTGTGCGCGCCCTCCGCCACCTCACCGGAGAGCGCGATGCCCACCAGGAACGCCCCGACCGCCGCCGACACCTGGAGCTGCTGGGCGACCCCCGCGACCAGGATGGTCAGGCCCAGTACCACGAGGAGCAGCTTCTCCGGGTCGTCGCTGGAGACGAACCGGGAGATCAGCCGGCCGTAGCGGACCGCCACGAACAGGACCAGTCCGGCGGCGGCGAGCGCCACCGCGAGCGTGATGCTGCCCGTCATCAGCCCGGCGCCCGCCACCAGCGCGGTGACGATCGGCAGGTACACCGCCATCGCCAGGTCCTCCAGGACCAGCACGCTCAGGATCACCGGGGTCTCCCGGTTGCCGACCCGGCCCAGATCGCCGAGCACCTTCGCGATGACACCGGACGACGAGATCCACGTGACGCCGGCCAGGACGACGGCGGCCACCGGGCCCCAGCCCAGCAGCAGCGCGGCCACCGCACCGGGCACCGCGTTGAGCGCGCAGTCGACCAGACCGGCGGGGTAGTGCGACTTCAGGTTGGTGACCAGGTCACCGGCCGTGTACTCCAGGCCGAGCATCAGCAGCAGCAGGATGACGCCGATCTCGGCGCCGGTCGCCACGAACTCCTCGCTCGCACCGAGCGGCAGCAGCCCGCCCTCGCCGAAGGCCAGGCCGGCCAGCAGGTACAGCGGGATGGGGGAGAGGCGGTAGCGGCCGGCGAACCGGCCGAGCAGCCCGAGCCCCAGGATGATGGACCCGAACTCGATCAGCAGAACCGCGGAGTGCACGGGCTCACTCCTGCCCGAGGATCGCCGCGGCGGAGTCGACGCCCTCACGGGTGCCGATGACGATCAGGATGTCACCACCGGACAGCCTGAAGTCGGGCGCGGGCGACGGAATCGCCTCGGCCCGGCGCAGCACCGCCACGATCGACGCGCCCGTGTCGGTGCGCATCCGGGTGTCGCCCAGCACCCGCCCGTTCCAGCGGGACGTCGCGGCCACCTCGATCCGCTCGGCCACCAGCCCCAGGTCAGTGGTGTACAGCAGGCTCGCACTGTGGTGGGACGGCTTCAGCGTGTCGATCAGCGCGTCCGCCTCCTGCCCGGTCAGCCGCAGCGAGTGGGCACAGGAGTCGGGATCGTCGGCCCGGTACATGTTGATGGTGCGGGCGCCGTCGCGGTGCGCCACCACCGACAGATGACGGTGTTCCCGGGTCACCAGGTCGTACTGGACCCCTATCCCCGGTAGCGGCGTCGCCCTCAGGCGTGGAGCGGACACGAGTCTTCCCCTCAGTCGTCCTGCATGTCGTGCATGCGTGCGTGCGGTGCCGCGCGTTTCCGCACGTCCGTGACGTGCGCGCGGCCTCGCCATGCTGTCACCCGCACGTACCGTGGCGGTATGGGTGTCGTGACGGATATACGCGGCCGGTCGTGGGCGGCCAGACTGATTCCGGCCGTGTTGCGTGCGAGGGCCGGGAGGAGCGGAAAGCGGACCGTGTCGCTGTTCTGGCGGATCTTCTCGCTCAATGCCGTGGGCCTGGTCGTGGCCACCGCGCTGCTGCTGGGACCGGTCACCGTCTCGACCCCGGTTCTCGCCCACGAGGCCCTGATCCTGCTCGCCGGCCTCACCGCCCTGCTGGCCGGCAACGCCGTCGTCCTGCGCCTCGGACTCACCCCGCTGCACCGGCTGGGCCGCGCCATGAGCACCGCCGACCTGCTGGTGCCCGGCGCCCGCCCGGAGGTCGCCGGGCCGGCCGAGGCCGCCGAGCTGATCGCGACGTACAACACGATGCTCGACCGGCTCCAGGCCGAGCGTGCAGCCGGTGCCGGACGCGCGCTCAACGCCCAGGAACGCGAGCGCCACCGCATCGCCCGCGAACTGCACGACGAGGTGGGACAGACCCTCACCGCCGTTCTCCTCCAGCTCAAGCGTGTCGCGGACCGGGTCCCCGGCGAGCTGCGCGAGGAGGTGTCCCTCGCGCAGGAGGCCACGCGCGCCGGTCTGGACGAGATCCGCCGCATCGCGCGCCGGCTGCGCCCCGGCGTCCTGGAGGAACTCGGCCTGGCCAGCGCCCTGCGCGCGCTCGCCGCCGAGTTCACGCACCACGGGCTCACCGTCGTCCACCACGTCCCCGGTGACCTGCCGCCGCTCACCCCGGAGGCCGAACTCGTGATCTACCGGGTCGCCCAGGAGGGCCTGACCAACACCGCGCGCCACGCCGCCGCCGACCGCGCCGACGTCACCCTGCGCCCGCTGCCGGACGCCGTCGAACTCCTCGTCCGCGACAACGGCACCGGCCTCGGCGGGGCGACCGAGGGCGCCGGCATCCGCGGCATGCGCGAACGGGCCCTGCTGATCGGAGCCGAGATCCACCTCGAACCCGCCCCCGGCCGGGGCACCCACGTGCGCCTGCGCATCCCGGTCCCGGCAGCCAGCCCGGCCACGGGACCAGTCGCGAGCCCGGCCACAGGACCAGTCGCCTCGGCCACAGGACCAGTCGCCTCGGCCACGGGACCAGTCGCCTCGGCCACAGAGCCAGTCACCGCCCCGGCCACAGAGCCAGCTGCCACCCCGGCCACAGAGCCAGCTGCCGCCCCGGCCACGGACCGCGTCACCGACCACACCCCAAGCCAGCACCCCACAGCCCCCACCGCAGACCGCCCCGGAGACCGCCCCTGATGTCCGCACGGCCCCCGATCCGCGTCCTGCTCGCGGACGACCACACCCTCGTCCGCCGCGGAGTGCGCCTCATCCTGGACGGCGAACCGGACCTCACGGTCGTCGCCGAGGCGGGGGACGGCGCCGAGGCCGTCGCCGCGGCGCGGTCCACCGAGGTCGACCTCGCCGTCCTGGACGTCGCCATGCCCCGCATGACCGGCCTCCAGGCGGCCCGCGAGCTCTCCCGCCGCCTGCCCGGGCTGCGCATCCTCATCCTGACCATGTACGACAACGAGCAGTACTTCTTCGAGGCCCTCAAGGCCGGGGCCTGCGGATACGTCCTCAAGTCCGTCGCCGACCGCGACCTGGTCGAGGCGTGCCGGGCGGCGGTGCGCGACGAGCCCTTCATCTACCCGGGCGCGGAGCGGGCCCTCGTCCGCTCCTACCTGGACCGCCTGCACGGCGGTGGCGGCCTGCCCGAGCGGCCCATCACCGAGCGCGAGGAGGAGATCCTCAAGCTCGTCGCCGAGGGCCACACCTCCAAGGAGATCGGTGAGCTGCTGTTCATCAGCGCCAAGACCGTCGAACGCCACCGCGCCAACCTCCTCCAGAAGCTCGGCGTCCGCGACCGTCTGGAACTCACCCGGTACGCGATCCGCGCGGGCCTCATCGAGCCCTGACCAGCCCTGATCCACCGCCGGCCCCGGTTGTCCACAGGCGGCCCGGGCCACCGTCGCGGACCGCCTACCCTTATTGCCATGAGCAGCATCGACCGGAGCCAGTCAGTGGGCGGCACGCGCACCTACGAAGTACGCACCTACGGGTGCCAGATGAACGTCCACGACTCCGAGCGATTGTCCGGACTGCTGGAGGACGCGGGCTACGTCCGCGCTCCCGAGGACGCCGACGGCGACGCGGACGTCGTCGTCTTCAACACCTGCGCGGTGCGGGAGAACGCCGACAACAAGCTGTACGGCAACCTCGGCCACCTCGCCCCGAAGAAGGCGAGCCGGCCCGGGATGCAGATCGCGGTCGGCGGCTGCCTGGCGCAGAAGGACCGCGACACCATCGTGAAGCGGGCGCCCTGGGTCGACGTCGTCTTCGGCACCCACAACATCGGCAAGCTCCCGGTGCTGCTGGAGCGCGCCCGCGTCCAGGAGGAGGCGCAGGTCGAGATCGCCGAGTCCCTGGAGGCGTTCCCGTCCACGCTGCCCACCCGGCGCGAGAGCGCATACGCGGCGTGGGTCTCCATCTCCGTCGGCTGCAACAACACCTGCACCTTCTGCATCGTCCCGGCGCTGCGCGGCAAGGAGAAGGACCGTCGCCCCGGCGACATCCTCGCCGAGGTCGAGGCCCTGGTCGCCGAGGGCGTCTCCGAGATCACCCTCCTCGGCCAGAACGTGAACGCGTACGGCTCCGACATCGGCGACCGCGAGGCCTTCAGCAAGCTGCTGCGCGCCTGCGGGAGCATCGAGGGCCTGGAGCGCGTCCGCTTCACCTCCCCCCACCCGCGCGACTTCACGGACGACGTCATCGCCGCGATGGCCGAGACGCCGAACGTGATGCCGCAGCTGCACATGCCGCTCCAGTCCGGCTCGGACCCGGTGCTGAAGGCGATGCGCCGCTCGTACCGCCAGGAGCGATACCTCGGGATCATCGAGAAGGTGCGGGCGGCCATCCCGCACGCGGCGATCACCACCGACATCATCGTGGGCTTCCCCGGTGAGACCGAGGAGGACTTCCAGCAGACCCTGCACGTGGTGCGCGAGGCCCGCTTCGCCCAGGCCTTCACCTTCCAGTACTCGAAGCGTCCCGGCACCCCGGCCGCCGAGATGGACGACCAGATCCCCAAGGCGGTCGTGCAGGAGCGGTACGAGCGCCTCGTCGCCCTCCAGGAGGAGATCTCCTGGGAGGAGAACAAGAAGCAGGTCGGCCGCACCCTGGAGCTGATGGTCGCCGAGGGCGAGGGCCGCAAGGACGGCACCACCCACCGACTCTCCGGCCGCGCCCCCGACAACCGCCTCGTGCACTTCACCAAGCCCGAGCAGGAGGTCCGCCCCGGCGACGTGGTGACCGTCGAGATCACCTACGCCGCCCCGCACCACCTCCTGGCCGAGGGCGCGGTGCTCGACGTGCGCCGTACGCGCGCGGGCGACGCCTGGGAGAAGCGCAACGCCGCCGAGCGGGCCAAGCCCGCCGGCGTCATGCTGGGCCTGCCCAAGATCGGCGTGCCCGAGCCCCAGCCCGCGGTGGCGAGCGGCTGCGGCTGCGACTGACCACAGGGCGCGGTGCCCGACGGCGTTCTGCCGGGGTTACGCTGCGGATCATGCTTGTCGCCGCCGCAGTCTGCCCCTGCCCGCCGCTCCTCGTGCCGGAGGTCGCCGCGGGTGCCGCCCCCGAGCTGGACGGCGCGCGCGCCGCGTGCACGGACGCGCTGGGCGTGCTCGCCGCCGCCCGGCCCGACCGGCTCGTGGTCGTCGGCCCCGCGCCGGACGCCGGGCCCGAGACCTACCCGGCGGGCACGCGCGGCTCGTTCCGGGGCTTCGGCGTGGAGCTGGACGTAGCCCTCGGCCGGGGCGGGGCACAGGACGAGGCTCCGGACGAGGAGGCGCGGCCCGGCGGGCGCGAGCTGCCGTACGGGCTCGCCGTCGGCGCCTGGCTGCTGCGGCGGACCGGCTGGGCCGACGCCCCCGTCGAGGGACTGGGCGTCGGCGAGCACCTCCCGGCCGCACGGTGCGCCGCCCTGGGCCGGGACATCGCCGCACGGGCACCGCGGGTGGCGCTGCTGGTGCTGGGCGACGCCAGCGCGTGCCGCACGCTCAAGGCCCCCGGATACCTGGACGAGAGGGCGGCACCTTTCGACGCGGCGGCCGGACGTGCCCTGGGGACGGCGGACGTGGCCGCCCTCGCGGCGCTGGACGCCGGACTGGCCCGGGAGCTGAAGGTGTCCGGGCGGGCGCCGCCGGACGTCATCCCCGTCCAGGGCCTGATCACCGCGACCAAGATCGCGTGACCGGCCGGCCCCGGACCCCTTGCGCACACCCTGCCTGACCG
>NZ_JBEZVJ010000038.1:0-50227 GCF_040636935.1 Streptomyces sp. NPDC032940
CAGGCGAACTATGCGGCGGCGAACGCGTATTTGGATGCGTTGGCCGAGGCGCGGCGTGGTGAGGGTCTGCCGGCGACGTCGATCGCGTGGGGCCCCTGGGCCGACGACGGCATGGCGGCTCAGAATGCTCTGGTCAGTGGCCGCATGGAGCGGTTCGGGTTGCCTCCCATGGAGCCCGGACTCGCGGTCAAGGCCATGGAGCAGGCCATCACAGGGCCCGATGCCTGCCCGGTGATCACCGATGTCGACTGGTCGCGGTTTGCCAAGGAACTGACTGGCTCCCGCACCAGCGCGCTCTTCGGTGAGATCGCCGAGGTGCGACAACTGCACCAGAACGTGGGCGAGTCCGCCGAGGATGCCTCGGCCGAGGGCGCTGTGCCACTCGCGGAGACCCTCGCAGCCCTTCCCGCAGCCGAGCGGGAGACGTTGCTGCTCGACCTGATCCGCAAGCACACGGCTACGGTGCTCGGGCACGCCTCCCACGCGGGGATCGACGCGGAGCGGGGCTTCTTCGAAATGGGTCTCGACTCGCTCACCGCGGTGGAACTCCGCAACCGGCTGAACACGGCCACCGGCCTGAAGCTGCGGCCCACCACGCTGTTCGACTACGCGTCACCCTCCGCACTGGCTCACCACCTTCTGGGGGAGCTGGCACCGGAGGACGACGCACCGGAGAAGGCGTTGCCCGTGGAGATCGACCGCATCGAGGCCGTACTCACCGCGCTGCCGCAGGACGACATCGCCCGTACCAGGGCTGTCGTCCGACTCCAGGCGATGCTCGCCAAGCTGGACCAGCCCAGCGCTGCGTTCACGGAGGGTGCCGACCCGGACGAGGCGGCGGACGACGATCTCGAGGACGCGTCGCTCGACGAACTCTTCGACGTGATCGACCGAGAGCTCGGGGATGCCTGAGAATGATCAAGAACCGTTTGGTGTCCGCGAGGGGGCAGGACTAAGTGTCGAACGAAGAGAAGCTGGTTGAGTACCTGAAGCGGGTCATGGCTGACCTGCGTCAGACCCAACGCCGCCTCCGTGACGTCGAGGAGAAGTCCCAGGAGCCCATCGCGATCGTCGGGATGAGCTGTCGCTTCCCTGGAGGGGTGCGGTCCCCGGAGGAACTGTGGGAACTGCTCGCCGCCGGCGGCGACGCCGTGTCCGAGTTCCCGGACGACCGTGGCTGGGACCTCGCCGCCCTCTACGACCCGGACCCGGACCGCGCCGACACGTCGTACGTGAAGGAAGGCGCCTTCCTGTCCGACGCGGGCGCCTTCGACCCGGCGTTCTTCGGCATATCGCCCCGCGAGGCGCTGGCCATGGACCCGCAGCAACGGCTCCTCCTGGAGACCAGCTGGGAGGCCATGGAGCGGGCCGGCATCGCACCGGCCTCGGTGCGCGGTACCAAGGCCGGGGTCTTCGTCGGCACCAACGGTCAGGACTACGTCGAGGCCCTGCGTCAGGCCCCGAAGGGCGTTGAGGGCTACCTCGCCACCAGCAGCGCGGCCAGTGTGATGTCCGGCCGCCTCTCGTACACCTTCGGGCTCGAGGGCCCCGCCGTGACGGTGGACACGGCCTGCTCGTCGTCGCTGGTGGCCCTGCACATGGCGGTGCAGTCACTGCGCCAGGGCGAGTGCTCGGTCGCCTTCGCCGGCGGAGCCACCCTGATGACGACACCGGGGCTGTTCGTGGCGTTCAGCCGCCAGCGCGGCCTCGCTCCCGACGGCCGCTGCAAGGCGTTCGCCGCGGGCGCCGACGGCACCGGCTGGGGCGAGGGCGTGGGCATGCTCCTGCTGGAGCGGCTGTCCGACGCCCGGCGGAACGGCCACCCGGTACTCGCCGTGGTCCGCGGCTCCGCCGTCAACCAGGACGGCACCAGCAGCGGCCTGACCGTGCCGAACGGCATTTCCCAGCAGCGCGTCATCCTCCAGGCCCTGGCGAACGCCCGACTGTCCGCCACCGAGATCGACGCCGTCGAGGCGCACGGCACGGGGACGACGCTGGGCGACCCGATCGAGGCGCAGGCGCTGCTGGCGACGTACGGTCAGGACCGCCCTGAGGACCGGCCGCTGCGGCTGGGATCGATCAAGTCGAACTTCGGACACACCCAGGCCGCGGCCGGTGTGGCCGGTGTGATGAAGATGGTCCTGGCCATGCAGCACGGGCTGCTGCCGCAGACCCTGCACGTCGACGAGCCTTCGCCGCAGGTGGAGTGGTCGGCCGGCGCTGTCGAACTGCTGACGGACGCCATGCCGTGGCCGGAGGGCGACGAACCCCGACGGGCAGGCGTCTCCGCCTTCGGCGTCAGCGGCACGAACGCCCACGTGATCCTGGAGCAGGCACCGGCCGCCGAGGAGGAGCCGACCGCGGACGCCGAGCCGCTGGCGGTGGTGCCGTGGGTGGTGTCCGCGAAGTCGGAATCGGCACTGCGGGCACAGGCGGAACGGCTCGCCGCGTACGTACGCGACCAGGCGGACGTGTCGCCGGTGGACGTCGGATTGTCGTTGGCGACGACGCGTTCGGCTTTCGAGCACCGCGCCGTGGTCCTGGATGGACTGAACGGCCTTGAGGCGCTGGCTGAGGGCCGTGAGGCGTCGGGTGCGGTGTGGGGGAGTGCGGCGGGCGCGGATGGCCGCGCGGTGTTCGTGTTCCCGGGTCAGGGTTCGCAGTGGGCCGGGATGGCGGCCGAACTCCTCGACACCTCACCGGTGTTCGCGGAGCGGATCACCGAGTGCGCGGCTGCGCTCGCGCCGTTCGTGGACTGGTCCCTGACCGACATCCTGCGCGACACGAACACGGACGTTTGGCTCGACCAGGTCGATGTGGTGCAGCCGGTGTTGTGGGCTGTGATGGTGTCGCTGGCCGAGGTGTGGCGTTCGCACGGCGTCGAGCCAGCTGCGGTGATCGGTCACTCGCAGGGTGAGATCGCCGCTGCCTGTGTGGCGGGTGCCCTGTCGCTCACGGATGCGGCGAAGGTGGTGGCCCTGCGGAGCAAGGCGATCCGTGCGCTGTCCGGTCGTGGTGGCATGGTGTCCGTGTCGCTGAGCGCCGACGAGGTCGGTGAGCGTCTGGCGGCTTGGGACGGTCGGCTGTCGGTGGCTGCGGTCAACGGTCCCTCGGTCGTGGTCGTGTCCGGTGACGCGGACGCGCTGGACGAGTTGCTGGCCGCGTGTGAGGCCGACGGCGTGCGGGCGCGGCGTATCGCGGTGGACTATGCCTCGCACTGCGCGCACGTCGAGGCGATCGAGGACGTTCTCCTGGGCGACCTGGCGGGGATCGCCCCGCAGGCGTCGAGCGTGCCGTTCTACTCGACGGTGACGGGCGGCGTCGTGGACACGTCGTCTCTGGACGCGGGCTACTGGTATCGCAACCTGCGGCAGACGGTCCGTTTCGCCGACACCCTGCGCGCACTCCTCGATGACGGTTTCCGCCTGTTCATCGAGTCCAGTGCGCATCCGGTGCTGACGATGGGCGTCGAGCAGACCGCCGAGATGCACACCAACATCCCTGTCACGGCCGTGGGTTCGCTGCGTCGTGGCGAGGGCGGTCTGGAACGTTTCCTGACCTCCGCCGCCGAGGCGTTCGTCGGCGGTGCGGCCGTCGACTGGGCCGGTGTGTTCGCGGGTGCGGGTGCCCGGCGTGTCGACCTGCCCACCTACGCCTTCCAGCACGAGCACTTCTGGCTCAAGACGCCGGCTTCCCGCGTCGGTGACGTGGCGGCCGTCGGTCTCGGGTCGGCGGATCACCCGCTGCTGGGCGCGGTGGTGTCGCTGGCGGACGACTACGGACTGGTCCTGACGGGCCGCTTGTCCCTGGCGGCGCAGCCGTGGCTGGCCGACCACCTCGTACTGGGCAGGGTGGTCGTGCCGGGAACGGCGTACGTTGAGCTGGCCCTGCGGGCGGCGGACGCGGCCGGCAGCCGGGTGCTGGAGGAGCTGACGCTCCAGGCCCCGCTGGTGCTGCCCGAGTCGGGCGCGGTACAGGTGCAGGTCGTCGTGAGCGGCACGGACGATCCGGAGCGTCGCGCGGTGGGAGTCTTCTCCCGCGCCGAGGGCGACGACGAAGCACCGTGGACCTGCCACGCCAAGGGCCTGCTCGCCCTGTCCGAGACCGAGGCCGGGGAGGAACGGCACCAGTTGGCCGTGTGGCCGCCCGCGGACGCGGCACCGCTCCCGGTGGACGACCTGTACGAACGACTGGCCGGCCTCGGTCTCGACTACGGCCCCGTCTTCCGCGGCGTACGGGCGGCCTGGCGGCAGGGCGACGACGTGTTCGCCGAGGTCGCCCTCCCGGAGGAGGATCGGGACGAGGCGGGCCGCTACGGCATCCACCCGGCACTGCTGGACGCGGCGCTGCACGTGACCGGCGTCGGTCGTCCGACCGGCCCGGCCGGCGACGGCGGCGCGGGAGAGCCCGGTACGGCACAGCTGCCGTTCGCCTGGAGCGGGGTCTCGCTGCACGCCACCGGCGCCTCCATGCTGCGGGTCCGGCTGTCCAGGGCGGGGACCGACGGCGTATCGCTGCTGGTCGCCGACCCCGCCGGTGCGCCGGTGGCGTCGGTCGGCTCGCTGGTGGGCCGTCCCGTCGCCCCGGAACTGCTCGAGAGCGCCGCCCGGCCGTCGCTGGACTCGCTGTACGGGGTGAGCTGGGAGGCACTCCCGGCCAGTGCCGCACCGGCCGACGCCGCTCAGCGGTGGGCCGTGCTCGGCACGGACCCCTCGGGCGCCGAAGCATTCCGCGACACGGCCGTGCGGCGGGCGGCGACCCTCGCCGAGCTGTCCTCAGCCACGGAAGGGTCGTTCCCGGACGTCGTGGTACTGCCGTGCGTCTCCCCGACGGAGACGGACGACATCCCCACCGCCGTGCGCGAGCTGACCGGCCGCGCACTGCACGCCGTACGGGAATGGCTCGGCAGTACCGCCGCCACGGGCTCGAAGCTGGTCCTCCTGACACGCGGCGCCATGGCGACGGCCACCGGCGAGGACGTCATGGACGTGGCGGCCTCAGCGGTCTGGGGTCTCGTCCGCTCCGCGCAGACGGAACACCCGGACCGGTTCCACCTGGTCGACCTCGACACCTGGGAGGCCGCCGGCGACGCCGTACGCGTGGCCCTCGCCACCGAGGAGCCCCAGATTGCCGTCCGGGTGGGTGAGGTACGCGCTCCCCGTCTCGTCAGGGCTTCCATACCCACGACGGACGGTGAGGCGAACGCCCCCTGGAACGCCGAGGGAACCGTCCTGATCACCGGAGCCAGCGGACTCCTGGGCGGCCTGGTCGCCCGCCACCTGGCAGCCGAGCACGGCGTACGGCACCTGGTGCTGGTGTCGCGCCGAGGCGCGGACGCCACCGGAGCACCGGAACTCGCCGCCGAACTGGACGCCCTGGGCGCCGACGCCGTCTTCGAGGCCTGCGACGTGACGGACCGCGACGCACTGGCCGGCGTACTGGCGCGTATCCCCGAGGGCGCGCCCCTGCGCGCGGTGGTGCACGCGGCGGGCGTCCTGGACGACGGCGTCGTGGACGCGCTGACGCCCGAACGGATCGACACCGTCCTACGGCCGAAGGCGGACGCGGCCCTGCTCCTGCACGAACTCACCCGGGACCTGGACCTGTCCGCGTTCGTGCTCTTCTCCTCGGCCGCCGCGGTCTTCGGCGCCGCCGGCCAGGCCAACTACGCGTCGGCGAACGCCTTCCTGGACAGCCTGGCCGCACACCGGCGGGCGCAGGGCCTGCCCGCCGTCTCGCTGGCCTGGGGCTTCTGGGCCGAGCGCAGCGAGATGACCGGCCACCTGGCCGACACCGATCTCGCCCGCATGGCGCGCGGCGGTGTCGTACCGCTGTCCACGCAGGAGGGCCTCGCGCTCTTCGACGCGGCGACCGCCGGGGACCAGACGCTCCTCGTCCCGGTACGGTTCACCGGCGCCGCCCTCCAGGGCGGCAACGGACCCGTTCCGCCGCTGATGCGCCGACTGGTGCGTCCCCGCGTGCGACGCGCCGCGGCGGCGACGGCACCCGACACGGCCGACGGCCTGGCCGGCACCCTCGCCGGACTGCCGGAGGCCGATCGGGAACAGACCGTACTGGACCTGGTGCGTACCCAGATCGCCTCCGTACTCGGCTACGCGACACGCGACGCGGTCGCAGCCGACCTGGCCTTCAAGGAGTTGGGTTTCGACTCGTTGACGGCGGTGGAGCTGCGGAACCGGTTGAACGGGGCGACGGGTCTGCGGTTGCCGGCGACGTTGGTGTTCGACTATCCGTCGCCGGTGGTGCTGGCGCGTCATCTGCTGGCGGAGCTGGTGGCGGCGAACGCGGCGGACGAGGGTGCGCGTGCCCGGCGGCCCGCGCCCGTATCGGCTTCGGTGGTGGACGAGCCGATCGCGATCGTGGCGATGAGCTGTCGTTTCCCGGGTGGTGTCCGTACTCCGGAGGAGTTGTGGCGTCTCCTGGAGCGGGACGGGGATGCGATGGCCGCGTTCCCCGAGGACCGTGGCTGGGACCTGGAGGCGCTGTACCACCCGGACCCCGATCACAAGGGCACGGCGTATGCCCGTGAGGGCGGTTTCCTGTACGACGCTGCTGAGTTCGACCCGGGTTTCTTCGGTATCTCGCCGCGTGAGGCGTTGGCGATGGATCCGCAGCAGCGCCTGCTGTTGGAGACGTCGTGGGAGGCGTTGGAGCGGGCGGGTATCGACCCGGCGTCGGTGCGTGGCAGCCAGACCGGCGTCTTCGCCGGGATCATGCACCACGACTACGGCTCCCTCTCGGTGCCCGACGGCGTCGAGGGCTACATCGGCAACGGCACCGCGGGCAGCATCGCCTCGGGGCGTATCTCCTACACGTTCGGGTTCGAGGGCCCTGCGGTGACGGTGGACACGGCGTGTTCGTCGTCGCTGGTGGCGTTGCATCTGGCGGTGCAGTCGCTGCGTCAGGGGGAGTGCTCGCTGGCGCTGGCGGGCGGTGTGACGGTGATGGCGACGCCGGCGCTGTTCGTGGAGTTCAGCCGCCAGCGGGGGCTTTCGCCCGACGGCCGGTGCAAGGCGTTCGCCTCGGGTGCGGATGGCACCGGGTTCTCCGAGGGCGCCGGGATGCTGCTGCTGGAGCGGCTCTCCGACGCCCGGCGTCACGGCCACCGGGTGCTGGCGGTGGTGCGTGGTTCGGCCGTCAATCAGGACGGTGCGAGCAATGGGCTGACGGCGCCGAACGGTCCGTCGCAGCAGCGGGTGATCCGTGCTGCGTTGGCTAATGCCGGGGTGTCTGCGGCTGAGGTCGATGTGGTGGAGGCGCACGGTACCGGGACGACGCTGGGTGACCCGATCGAGGCGCAGGCGCTGCTGGCGACGTACGGCCAGGAGCATGCGGAGGAACGGCCGTTGTGGCTGGGTTCCGTCAAGTCGAACATCGGGCACACGCAGGCCGCTGCGGGTGTCGCGGGGATCATGAAGATGGTGCTGGCAATGCGGCATGGTGTCATGCCGCGGACGTTGCACATCGATGAGCCGTCACAGCATGTGGAATGGTCGGCCGGGTCTGTCGAGCTGCTGACCGAAGCAACGCCGTGGCCCGAGACGAGCTGGCTCCGCCGGGCGGGTGTGTCGTCGTTCGGCGCCAGCGGGACGAACGCGCACGTGATCCTGGAGCAGGCTCCGGTTGTCGAGGAGACGCCGGTTGCGGACGCTGTGCCGCCGGTGGTGGTGCCGTGGGTGGTGTCGGCGAAGTCGGAGGCTGCGCTGCGGGGTCAGGGCGAGCGTCTGGCCGCCTTCTTGAGTGAGTCGGATGCCGATCCTGTCGATGTGGCGTGGTCGTTGGCGACGTCGCGGTCGGCGTTCGAGCACCGGGCTGTGGTGCTGTCGGGTGATCGGGCTGGGTTGTCTGCGCTCGCGTCGGGTGAGCCGGTTGCCGGCGTGGTCAGTGGTCAGGTGGTGCCGGGTCGGCTGGCGGTGTTGTTCTCGGGTCAGGGTAGTCAGCGTGTGGGGATGGGCGGGGGGCTGTATGAGGCGTTCCCGGTCTTCGCCGAGGCGTTCGACGAGGTGTGCGCCGCCTTTGACGGTCTGCTGGAACGACCGTTGCGGGGCGTGGTGTTCACCGATGGTGACGCCCTGGACGCGACCGTGTTCACGCAGGCGGCGTTGTTCGCCATCGAGGTGGCGTTGTTCCGGCTCGTGGAGTCGTGGGGTGTGCGTCCAGATGTCGTCGGCGGGCATTCAATCGGTGAGTTGGCGGCAGCCCATGTCGCCGGTGTGTGGTCGCTGGAGGACGCGTGTGTGCTGGTGGCCGCGCGCGGTCGTCTGATGCAGGCACTGCCGTCGGGCGGGGCGATGCTCGCCGTCGAAGCGGACGAAGCCGTCGTCAACGCGTCACTGGCCGGCCGGGAAGGCGTGGCTGTTGCGGCGGTCAACGGGCCGCAGGCGGTGGTGGTCTCCGGCGACGGTGCTGTCGTCTCGGAGCTTGAGGAGGCATGGCGGGCTGAGGGTCGTCGGGTGCGTCGGCTGCGGGTGTCGCACGCCTTCCACTCGCCGTTGATGGAGCCGATGCTGGACGAGTTCCGCGAGATCGCCCAGTCCCTCACCTACAACGAGCCCCGGCTCTCCGTCCTGTCGAACGTGACGGGCGAGCTGGCGGCTGCCGAGGGCGTGTGTGACCCCGAGTACTGGGTGCGCCATGTGCGGGAGGCGGTGCGCTTCGCCGACGGCATCACGCATCTCTCCGAGCAGGGCGTGACCACCTGCCTCGAGTTGGGCCCCGACGGTGTGCTGTCCGGGATGGGCGCGGACTCCGTCCCGGAGATGGTGTTCGCTCCGGTCCTGCGCAAGGACCGGGACGAGGCCGGGGCGCTCGTGGAAGCCCTCGCGCAGGCATACGTCCGGGGACACGCCGTGGAGTGGGCTGCGTTCCTCGCCCCGTCCCGCCCTCGGCTGGTGGAGCTGCCCACCTACGCCTTCCAGCGAGACCGCTACTGGCTGGAGGCGGCCCTGTCCGCCGGCGATGTGTCGTCGGCGGGTCTGGGCGCTGCGGATCATCCTCTGCTCGGTGCGGCGGTGACCCTGCCCGATTCCGACGGTTGTCTGTTCACGGGCCGTCTGTCGCTGGCGTCCCACGCCTGGCTGGCGGACCATGCGGTGCTGGGAGCCGTCCTGCTGCCGGGCACCGCCTTCGTCGAACTCGCCCTCCACGCCGGTAACTGGGTCGGCTGCACGCGGTTGGACGACCTGGTGCTTGAGGCCCCTCTGGTGCTGCCGGAGAGCGGTGCCGTCCAGATCCAGGTCGTCGTCGGTGGCGCCGACGACAGCGGCCGGCGCCCGGTCAACGTGTACGCGCGTCTGGAGTCCGGCGACCCGGACCAGCCGTGGACACGTCACGCCGGTGCCGTACTGACCCCGAGCCCGGCGGAAACGGCCAGGCCCGTGTCGGACGAGCCGGGCGTATGGCCGCCGGCCGGGGCCGAGGCACTGGACGTCGAGGGCCTGTACGAACGGTTCGCGCTGGGCGGGCTGACATACGGGCGCATGTTCCAGGGCGTGCGGGCGGCCTGGCGGCGGGGCGACGAGGTCTTCGCCGACATCGAACTGCCGGAGGAGCACGCGGACCAGACCACGCGCTACGGCATCCATCCCGCGCTGCTGGACGCGGCTCTGCACATGGCCGGGCCGGGCGGGCTGACCGACCAGGGCGATGAGGGCGGCCAGAACCGGATTCCGCTGCCGTTCGTCTGGAACGGCGTCTCCCTGCACGCCAACGGCGCGAGCAGGGTCCGGGTCCGGCTCGCTTCTGCCGGGGCCGACGGGGTGTCGGTGACCATGGCGGACGAGTCCGGTCGGCCGGTGGCCCAGGTGGACGAGTTGGTCACGCGCTCGGTCACCGCCGAGCAGATCGACGCCGCCCGCGGTGCCCTGCGCGAGTCGCTGTTCCGGCTCGACTGGCGCAGCCTGCAACTCCCGGTGACCGCGGGACCCTCCGCCCCCCGGTGTGCCGTGGTCGGCGCGGGGAGCGACACTCTCGCCGCCGGTCTTCAGGCGGGTGGCTGGGATGTGGCGCGGCACCCGGACCTGAAGAGCCTGGACCGGCGTCACGACGACGACGGCGCATCCCTCCCGGAATGGGTGTTCCTCTCCGTACCGGGCGACGACACGTCCTCGGCGACGGACTCGGACGCGAGCACCGGCACTGCCACCCTGCGCTCGACGGTGGTCGAAGCGCTGGAGCGCGTGCAGGACTGGCTGGCGGACGACCAACTCGCCGATCAGCGGCTGGTGATCGTCACCCGAGGCGCGGTGACCACCGCGTCGTTCGCCGCGAGCCCCGCCGGACAGAACGTGCCCGACGCGGCGTCAGCCGCCGTATGGGGCCTGGTGCGTTCGGCACAGGCGGAGCACCCGGACCGGCTGCTGCTCCTCGACGTCGACGACCCCGCCGAGACCGCGTCCGCTGTTTCCCTCGCCGCCGCCCTGTCCTCGGGCGAGCCGCAACTGGCCGTACGCGGAGGCGGCCTTTTCGCACCCAGGCTGGTACGCGCCACGACGGACGCTCCGCCCACCGGGGCCGAGCAGGACGAGCCCCCGGCCGCCGAGCACGGAGGTGCGCCGCGCGGCGTGGCGACCTGGGACCCCGAGGGCACGGTGCTGATCACCGGAGCGAGCGGCACACTCGCCGGTCTGGTGGCCCGGCACCTGGTGACCGAGCACGGCATACGGCATCTGCTGCTGCTCAGCCGCAGGGGCGCCGACGCGAGCGGGGCGGCGGAGCTGACGGCCGACCTGAGCGCGGCGGGAGCCTCGGTGACCTGGGCCGCCTGCGACGCGGCCGACCGCGACGCCCTCCGTGCGGTGCTGGCGGACATCCCCGCCGCGCAACCGCTGAAGGGCGTCGTGCACGCAGCCGCCGTGCTGGACGACGGCATCATCGCGTCGCTGACGCCGGAGCGTATCGACGCGGTACTCCGGCCGAAGGCGGAAGCAGCGGCCGTCCTGCACGAACTGACCGCCGAAGCCGACCTCTCGGCGTTCGTGCTCTTCTCCTCCGCCGCCGGCACGTTCGGCGGCGCCGGACAGGGCAACTACGCCGCCGCGAACGCCTACCTCGACGCCCTCGCGACGCGGCGCCACGCCCAGGGCCTGCCCGCCCTGTCGCTGGCCTGGGGCCTGTGGGAGCAGCGCAGCGGTCTGACCGGCGGCCTGGGCGAGGCCGACCAGCGACGCATGGCCGGCATCGGGCTCGGCGGACTGCCGACGGCCGACGGACTCGCCCTGTTCGACGCCTGCTGCGCCGGCCGGTCCCCGGTGCTGGCGCCGATGCGGCTGGACACGGCAGCGGTCCGGGCTTCCGTGCGGGACGGCGGAGACGACGTGCCGCACGTGCTGCGGGAACTGGTCCGGCTGCCCCGGCAGCGGACGGCGGCCACCGAGACGACGGCACCGGGCGGCCTGCGGGAACGGCTGGCCGGTGTGCAGACGGCGGAAGGCGAACGCATCGTGCTGGACACCGTGCGGCGGAACGTCGCGTCCGTCCTCGGCCACGGCGCCACGGAAACCGTGGAACCGGCACGCGCCTTCAAGGACTTCGGCTTCGACTCGCTCACCGCGGTGGAACTGCGCAACCGGCTCAACGCGGTCACGGGGCTGCGGCTGCCCGCCACCCTCGTGTTCGACTACCCGACACCGTCGGCCCTGGCCGGATTCATCCACCAGGAACTGGCCCCTGAGGACGCAACCGTGGACGACGGCGGCGACGTCCCCCTGTCCGTGGGCCTCGATCGCCTCGAGGCCGGACTGTCGGCCATGACCCTGGAGGAGATCGGCCACACCGACGTCATCTCACGGCTACGGGATCTCCTTGCGAAATACGGCGACAGGCAGGAAGGCGCGGAAAGCGCAGTTCTCGCCGACAAACTCGAATCGGCGACGGACGGCGACCTCTTCAAGATGGTGGAAGAGGATCTCGGACTCATCTGAACCGCCCCTCGGAAACACACGACCCACACGGTCGACTCCCTTTCCGTCGAACGCCTCCGCTCCGCCTCTGATGGGAAACGCGCGATGAGTAACGAAGACAAACTCCGGGATTACCTCAAGCGAGTCATTGCCGAACTGCACCAGACACGGCAACGTCTCCAGGAGGCGGAGACCGCGGATCACGAGCCGATCGCCATCGTGGCGATGGCCTGCCGCTACCCGGGCGGCGTCCGCTCCCCGGAGGAGCTGTGGCAGCTGGTGTCCGACGGCACCGACGCCATCTCCGGGTTCCCGGAGGACCGCGGCTGGGACGTGACGGGTCTGTACGACCCCGACCCGAACGCCGTGGGCAAGAGCTATGCGCGTGAAGGCGGGTTCCTGCACGCGGCCGGCGACTTCGACCCGGCGTTCTTCGGTATCTCACCGCGCGAGGCCCTGGCCATGGACCCGCAGCAGCGCCTGCTGCTGGAGACCGGCTGGGAGACCTTCGAACGGGCCGGCATCGACCCGGCCTCGGTACGCGGCTCCCGCACCGGTGTCTTCACCGGGGTCATGTACCACGACTACGGCACCGGTCTGGAGTCCCTCCCCGCGGGCGTCGAGGGCTATCTGGGCAACGGCACGGCGGGCAGCATCGCTTCCGGCCGGGTGGCCTACACCCTCGGCCTGGAAGGCCCGGCGGTCACCATCGACACCGCCTGCTCGTCGTCCCTGGTGGCCCTCCACTGGGCCGGCCAGGCCCTCCGCCGACGTGAGTGCACGCTCGCGCTGGCGGGCGGTGTCACCGTCATGTCCACCCCCGGCACCTTTGTCGAGTTCAGCCGCCAGCGCGGCCTCGCGCCCGACGGCCGGTGCAAGCCCTTCGCGGCCGGCGCGGACGGTACGGGCTGGGGCGAGGGCGTGGGCATGCTCCTGCTGGAGCGCCTGTCCGACGCCCAGCGCAACGGCCATCCGGTCCTCGCCGTGATCCGTGGCTCCGCCCTCAACCAGGACGGCGCGAGCAATGGCCTGACGGCACCGAACGGCCCCTCGCAGCAGCGCGTGATCCGCGCGGCCCTCGCGGACGCCAGGCTGACCCCCAAGCAGGTCGACGTGGTGGAGGCGCACGGCACGGGGACGACGCTGGGTGATCCGATCGAGGCGCAGGCGCTGCTGGCGACGTACGGCCAGGACCGGCCGGAGGACCGGCCGCTGCGGCTGGGCTCGATCAAGTCGAACATCGGGCACACGCAGGCGGCTGCGGGCGTCGCGGGTGTCATGAAGATGGTGCTGGCGATGCGGCACGGCCTGCTGCCGCAGACCCTGCACGTCGACGAACCCTCCACGCACGTGGACTGGTCGGCCGGCGCCGTCGAACTGCTGACGGACGCGATGCCGTGGCCCGAGGGCGACGAGCCGCGTCGGGCAGGCGTGTCGTCGTTCGGCATCAGCGGCACCAACGCGCACGTCATCGTGGAGGAGGCACCGGTCGCCGAGGAGGATCCGACCGCGGACGCCGAGCCGCCGATGGTCGTGCCGTGGGTGGTCTCGGCGAAGTCGGAGGAGGCGCTGCGGGGCCAGGCCGAGCGTCTGGCGTCCTTCCTGAACGAGCGTCCTGGGCTTGCTCCGGCTGATGTCGGGTGGTCGTTGGCGGCGACGCGGTCGGTGTTGGAGCACCGGGCCGTGGTTCTCGACGGGTTGAACGGCCTTGAGGCGCTGGCTGAGGGCCGTGAGGCGTCGGGTGTGGTGCGGGGGAGTGCGGCGGGCGCGGATGGCCGCGCGGTGTTCGTGTTCCCGGGTCAGGGTTCGCAGTGGGCGGGCATGGCGGCCGAACTCCTCGACACCTCACCGGTGTTCGCGGAGCGGATCACCGAGTGCGCGGCTGCGCTCGCGCCGTTCGTGGACTGGTCCCTGACCGACATCCTGCGCGACACGAATGCGGACGTTTGGCTCGACCAGGTCGATGTGGTGCAGCCGGTGTTGTGGGCTGTGATGGTGTCGCTGGCCGAGGTGTGGCGTTCGCACGGTGTCGAGCCAGCTGCGGTGATCGGTCACTCGCAGGGTGAGATCGCTGCCGCGTGTGTGGCGGGTGCGCTGTCGTTGCAGGATGCGGCGAAGGTGGTGGCCCTGCGGAGCAAGGCGATCCGTGCGCTGTCCGGTCGTGGTGGCATGGTGTCCGTGTCGCTGAGCGCTGACGAGGTCGGTGAGCGTCTGGCGGCTTGGGACGGTCGGCTGTCGGTGGCTGCGGTCAATGGTCCCTCGGTCGTGGTCGTGTCCGGTGACGCGGACGCGTTGGACGAGTTGCTGGCCGCGTGTGAGGCCGACGGCGTGCGGGCGCGCCGTATCGCGGTGGACTATGCCTCGCACTGCGCGCACGTCGAGGCGATCGAGGACGTTCTCCTGGGCGACCTGGCGGGGATCGCCCCGCAGGCGTCGAGCGTGCCGTTCTACTCGACGGTGACCGGCGGTGTCCTGGACACGTCGTCTCTGGACGCGGGCTACTGGTACCGCAACCTGCGGCAGACGGTCCGTTTCGCCGACACCCTGCGCGCACTCCTCGACGACGGTTTCCGCCTGTTCATCGAGTCCAGTGCGCATCCGGTGCTGACGATGGGCGTCGAGCAGACCGCCGAGATGCACACCAACGCCCTCGTGACTGCGGTGGGTTCGCTGCGTCGCGGCGAGGGCGGTCTGGAACGTTTCCTGACCTCCGCCGCCGAGGCGTTCGTCGGTGGTGCGGCCGTCGACTGGGCCGGTGTGTTCGCGGGCACGGGTGCCCGGCGTGTCGACCTGCCCACCTACGCCTTCCAGCGTCGTCGCTACTGGCTGGATGCCGCCGGCCAGACGGTGAGCCAGAAGTCGGCTGCCGGGCTGGGTCTGGGCTCCGCCGACCATCCGCTCCTGGGCGCGGTCGTGGCACTGGCCGACTCGGAAGGACTCCTGCTCACGGGCCGGCTGTCCCTGCGTACACACCCGTGGCTCGCCGATCACGCCGTGGGCGAGACGACGCTGCTGCCGGGTACGGCGTTCGTGGAGCTGGCGCTGCGCGCCGGGGACGCGGTCGGTTGCGACCGGCTCGAGGAACTCACCCTGGAAGCACCGCTGGTGCTGCCCGACGACACCGCCGTACAGGTGCAGCTGACGGTGGGAGCTCCGGACGCGGAGGGGCGGCGCCCGGTCGCGGTGTTCTCCCGTCCGGAGGACGAGACCGACGGCCCCTGGACACGGCACGCCGCAGGCACGCTGGCCGAAGGCCCGGCCGACGGCGGCGAGCAGTCCACCGTCTCCGCCGAACTCGGCGTCTGGCCGCCGGCCGGTGCCGAGCCGGTCGCGGTGGACGACCTGTACGAGCGGCTGGCGGCCACCGGCCTCGCGTACGGTGCCGCCTTCCAGGGCGTACGTGCGGCCTGGCGACGCGGCGACGAGGTGTTCGCCGAAGTCGCCCTCGCCGACGAGCAGCAAGCCGACGCGAGCCGTTTCGGCGTGCACCCCGCGCTGCTGGACGCCGCCCTGCACGCCCTGGCGGCGGGACCCGAGGCCCCGGAGACGGAGAACGGCGAGCGGCGTCCCGGCCTGCCGTTCGTCTGGGAAGGCGTGTCGCTGTACGCCGGCGGCGCGGCCTCGCTGCGTGTACGACTCGCCCCGGCCGGGCCGGACGGCGTGTCCGTGTTCGTCGCGGACACCACCGGAGCGCCGGTCGCGGCGGTGACGTCCCTGGTGACGCGCGCCGTGTCGCCGGAGCAGCTGAGGGCGTCGGCGCGCATCACCGACGAGGCGCTCTTCCGCCTCACCTGGCGCAAGCTCGCGACGAGCGCCCCGGTCACGGCCTCTGCGACCGCGTCCGCTCCGGAACTGGCGGACGTGCGATCCGCTCTGGAGGCAGGCGCGACGGACGTGCCGGACGTGGTTCTGGCCCCCTTCACGCCAGGTGTGGGTGATCCGGCTGAGGTGCGGTCTGCGACGCGTCGTGCGTTGGAGGCGTTGCAGGAGTGGCTGGGTGAGGAGCGGTTCGCGGGGTCGCGTCTGGTGGTGGTGACGCGGGGTGCGGTGTCTGCTGTGCCTGGTGAGGACGTGTCCGATCTGGCGGCTGCCGCGGTGTGGGGGTTGGTGCGGTCCGCGCAGGCGGAGCATCCGGACCGGTTCGTGCTGTGTGATGTGGACGGGGGCGGGGTGTCGGATGCGTTGCTCGACGTCGTACTCGCCGGTGACGAACCACAGATCGCCGTACGGTCGGGGGAGCTGTACGCCCCCAGGCTGGCCCGCGCCACCGGCACCGCAACGGCCCCGGACGGCTCCGGCCCGGCCTGGAACCCCGAAGGCACGGTCCTCCTCACCGGCGCCACCGGGACGCTGGGCGCACTGGTGGCCCGGCACCTGGTCACGGAACACGGCGTACGGCACCTGCTGCTGGTGTCCCGCCGCGGCCGGGCGGCGACCGGTGCGGAGGAACTCGCCTCAGAGCTGTCCGACTTGGGTGCCGCGGTGACCGTCGAGGCCTGCGACGCCGCCGATCGCCCGGCACTGGCGGAGCTGCTGGCGAGCGTGCCCGCCGAGCACCCGCTGACCGCGGTCGTGCACGCGGCCGGTGTCCTGGACGACGGCGTCGTCACCTCCCTCACGCCGGATCAGATCGACGCGGTGCTGCGCCCCAAGGTGGACGCGGCCTTCCACCTGCACGAGCTGACCCGCGACCTGGACCTGGCCGCGTTCGTCCTCTTCTCCTCCGCCGCCGGCACCTTCGGCGGCGCCGGACAGGGCAACTACGCGTCGGCGAACGCGTACGTCGACGCCCTGGCCGCACACCGGCGGGCGCAGGGCCTGCCCGCCGTCTCGCTGGGCTGGGGCTTCTGGTCCGAACGCAGCGGCATGACCGGCCACTTGGCCGACGCGGACGTGCGACGCATGCGCCGCGCCGGCATCGCCGCCCTCACCTCGGACGAGGGCCTGGCGCTGTTCGACGCCACCGCGACCGGGCCCGCCACGGCGGACGCCGTCCTGCTGCCCATACGTCTCGACCTGCCCGCACTGCGTGCCCAGGCCGGCACGGGCGCCGTACCCGTGCTGCTGCGGGACCTCCTGCGCATACCCACACGCCGTACGGTGGAGGCGTCCGGCCCCGCTGCCGGCACCTCGGCTCTGTGGCAGCGCCTGGCGTCCCAGCCGGAGACCGACCGGGTCGACGCCCTCGAGACGCTGGTGTGCACGCATGTCGCGGCCGTCCTGGGGCATGCCGACGAGACCGCGGTCGACCGTGAGCGCGCCTTCAAGGAGTTGGGCTTCGACTCGTTGACGGCGGTGGAGCTGCGGAACCGGTTGAACGGGGCGACGGGTCTGCGGTTGCCGGCGACGTTGGTGTTCGACTATCCGTCGCCGGTGGTGCTGGCGCGTCATCTGCTGGCGGAGCTGGTGGTGGCGAACGCGGTGGAGGACGGAGGCGCGGCGGCCCGGCCCGCGCTCGTGCCGTCGCGGGTGTCGGGGTCGGTGGTGGACGAGCCGATCGCGATCGTGGCGATGAGCTGTCGTTTCCCGGGTGGTGTCCGTACTCCGGAGGAGTTGTGGCGTCTCCTGGAGCGGGACGGGGATGCGATGGCCGCGTTCCCCGAGGACCGTGGCTGGGACCTGGAGGCGCTGTACCACCCGGACCCCGATCACAAGGGCACGGTGTATGCCCGTGAGGGCGGTTTCCTGTACGACGCTGCTGAGTTCGACCCGGGTTTCTTCGGTATCTCGCCGCGTGAGGCGTTGGCGATGGATCCGCAGCAGCGCCTGCTGTTGGAGACGTCGTGGGAGGCGTTGGAGCGGGCGGGTATCGACCCGGCGTCGGTGCGTGGCAGCCAGACCGGCGTCTTCGCCGGGATCATGCACCACGACTACGGTCTCTTGCAGGGCCCCGACGGCACTCCCGGTTCTCCCAGCCCCGGCAGCATCGTGTCCGGCCGTGTGTCCTACACGTTCGGGTTCGAGGGTCCTGCGGTGACGGTGGACACGGCGTGTTCGTCGTCGCTGGTGGCGTTGCATCTGGCGGTGCAGTCGCTGCGGCAGGGGGAGTGCTCGCTGGCGCTGGCCGGCGGTGTGACGGTGATGGCGACGCCGGCGCTGTTCGTGGAGTTCAGCCGCCAGAAGGGGCTTTCGCCCGACGGCCGGTGCAAGGCGTTCGCCTCGGGTGCGGACGGCACCGGGTTCTCCGAGGGCGCCGGGATGCTGCTGCTGGAGCGGCTCTCCGACGCCCGGCGTCACGGCCACCGGGTGCTGGCGGTGGTGCGTGGTTCGGCCGTCAATCAGGACGGTGCGAGCAATGGGCTCACGGCGCCGAACGGACCCTCGCAGCAGCGGGTGATCCGGGCCGCGCTGGCGAACGCCGGGGTGTCTGCCGCTGACGTCGATGTGGTGGAGGCGCACGGTACCGGGACGACGCTGGGTGACCCGATCGAGGCACAGGCGCTGCTGGCCACCTACGGCCAGGACCGCCCCGAGAACCAGCCGCTGCGGCTGGGCTCCATCAAGTCCAACATCGGGCACACGCAGGCCGCCGCGGGTGTCGCGGGCGTGATGAAGATGGTGCTGGCCATGCGGCACGGGGTGCTGCCGCGCACCCTCCATGTCGATGAGCCTTCGCCGCAGGTGGAGTGGTCGGCCGGGGCCGTCGAGCTGCTGACGGAGTCGGTCGAGTGGCCGGAGGCCGCTGAGCCGCGTCGGGCGGGTGTGTCCTCCTTCGGTATCAGCGGGACGAACGCGCACGTGATCCTGGAGCAGGCCCCGGCTGTCGAGGAGACGCCGGTTGCGGACGCTGTGCCGCCGGTGGTGGTGCCGTGGGTGGTGTCGGCGAAGTCGGAGGCTGCGCTGCGGGGTCAGGCGGGGCGTCTGGCGTCGTTCCTGGCCGAGTCGGATGCCGATCCCGTCGATGTGGCGTGGTCGTTGGCGACGTCGCGGTCGGCGTTCGAGCACCGGGCTGTGGTGCTGTCGGGCGACCGGGCTGGGGTGTCTGCTGTCGCCTCGGGTGAGCCGGTCGCCGGCGTGGTCAGTGGTCACGTAGTACCCGGCCGGCTGGCGGTGTTGTTCTCGGGTCAGGGTAGTCAGCGTGTGGGGATGGGCCGGGGGTTGTATGAGGCGTTCCCGGTCTTCGCCGAGGCGTTCGACGAGGTGTGTGCCGGGTTCGACGGGTTGCTGGAACGGCCGTTGCGGGAGGTCATCTTCAGCGACGAGGAGGCCCTGGACGCGACCGTGTTCACGCAGGCGGCGTTGTTCGCCATCGAGGTGGCGTTGTTCCGGCTCGTGGAGTCGTGGGGTGTGCGTCCTGATGTGGTCGGCGGGCACTCCATCGGTGAGCTGGCGGCAGCCCATGTCGCCGGTGTGTGGTCGCTGGAGGACGCGTGTGTGCTGGTGGCCGCGCGCGGACGCCTGATGCAGGCACTGCCGTCGGGCGGGGCGATGCTCGCCGTCGAAGCGGACGAAGCCGTCGTCAACGCGTCACTGGCCGGCCGGGAGGGTGTGGCTGTTGCGGCGGTCAACGGGCCGCAGGCGGTGGTGGTTTCCGGCGACGGTGCTGTCGTCTCGGAGCTTGAGGAGGCATGGCGGGCTGAGGGTCGTCGGGTGCGTCGGCTGCGGGTTTCCCATGCCTTCCACTCGCCGTTGATGGAGCCGATGCTGGACGAGTTCCGGCAGATCGCCCAGTCCCTCACCTACAACGAGCCCCGGCTGTCCGTCCTGTCGAACGTGACGGGTGAGCTGGCGGCTGCCGAGGGCGTGTGTGACCCCGAGTACTGGGTGCGTCATGTGCGTGAGGCAGTGCGCTTCGCCGACGGCATCACCCATCTGTCGGCCTACGGCGTGACGGCCTGCCTCGAGTTGGGCCCGGACGGTGTGCTGTCCGGGATGGGCGCGGACTCCGTGCCGGAGATGGTGTTCGCTCCGGTCCTGCGCAAGGACCGGGACGAGGCCGGGTCGCTCGTGGAAGCCTTGGCGCAGGTATACGTCCGGGGACACGCCGTGGACTGGGCTGCGTTCCTCGCCCCGTCCCGCCCTCGGCTGGTGGAACTGCCCACCTACGCCTTCCAGCGAGACCGCTACTGGCTGGAGGCGGCCCCGTCCGCCGGCGATGTGTCGTCGGCGGGTCTGGGCGCTGCGGATCATCCTCTGCTCGGTGCGGCGGTGACCCTGCCCGATTCCGACGGTTGTCTGTTCACGGGCCGTCTGTCGCTGGCGTCCCACGCCTGGCTGGCGGACCATGCGGTGCTGGGAGCCGTCCTGCTGCCGGGCACCGCCTTCGTCGAACTCGCCCTCCACGCCGGTAACTGGGTCGGCTGCGATCGGGTCGAGGAACTGACGCTCGAGGCGCCGCTCGTACTCCCGGAGCACGGCGGTGTACAGGTACGGGTGTCCGTGGGCGACGCCGACGGCTCCGGTTCCCGGGCCGTGACCGTGCACTCGCGCCCGGACGGTGACGACAACCCGTGGGTCCGGCACGCGACCGGCCGGGTCGCACCCGACGAGACACGCCCGGAGCACGCGGAGCGGATGTGGCCGCCGCGCGACGCCGAGGCCGTGCCCCTGGACGGGTACTACGAGCGGCTCGCCGGGACGGGGCTCACCTACGGCCCCGTATTCCGGGGCCTGCAAGCCGTATGGCGGCGGGGATCCGAGGTGTTCGCGGAGGTCCTGCTGCCGGAGGACACGGAACCCGCGGCGAACCGCTTCGGTGTGCACCCGGCCCTGTTGGACGCCGCCCTGCACGCGATGGGAGCGGCGGCCGGCCTTTCGGACACGCCCGACGACGAGTCGGCCGGTATCCGACTGCCCTTCTCCTGGAGCGGTGTGTCGGTGTACGCGACCGGCGCCTCCACCCTGCGTGTGCGCCTCACCCCGGGCGGAGCCGACGGCTCGGACCTGTCGATGGAGGTGACGGACCAGGCCGGCGGGACGGTGGCCGCGGTGCGCTCGCTGGTGACCCGCCCCGTCTCCGCCGAGCAGATCAGCGCCGCGGGCGGTGTCCTGCACCGGTCGATGTTCCGGCTGAGCTGGAGCCGTGTACCCGGTGCCGAGGCGTCTGTGCGGCATGCCGGGCCCGCGCCCGTCCTGCTGGGCGGCGCCGGACTGGCGTCCCGGGACGTGTGGGCAGCGGAGACGTTCGACCGGACCTCGTTCCACGAGGACGTCGACGCGCTGTGTGTGGCGCTCGACGAGGGCGCGGCCGTGCCTCCGCTGGTCGCCTGCGTGCTGCCCTCCGCACCCGGTGTGCGCGCCGACGAGGTCGGGAAGGCCGTACACCGGGCCCTGGCCCTGATCCAGGGTTGGCTGGCCGAGGAGCGTCTCGCCGACTCGCGACTGCTGATCGTCACCCGTGGTGCGGTGCCGGTCGAGGACGCCGGTGACGTCGCGGATCTCGCGGCGGCCGCCGTGTGGGGCCTGGCGCGGACCGCGCAGACCGAGCACCCCGGCCGATTCCTGCTGGTCGACCTGGAAGCCGGGACGGAGGCCACCGCCGAGCCGGCGCGGCCGTCGGAGCTGGCCGCCGAGGACCTGTCGCTCCTGGCCGCCGCCGCATCCTGCGGCGAACCCCAGGTCGCGGTCCGGGGCGGGAACCTGCTGGCCCCGCGCCTGGGCCGGGTCCGGACCACCGAGAAGGCACCGGCGCCTTCGGCGACCTGGGACCCCCAGGGAACCGTCCTGGTGACCGGTGCCGCCGGCACACTGGGCGGACTGGTCGCGCGCCATCTCGTCACCGAGGCCGGCGTCCGGCACCTGTTGCTGATGAGCCGCCGGGGCGCGGACGCCGACGGCGCCCGAGCGCTGGCCTCGGAGCTGTCGGCCGCCGGTGCCTGTGTGACCTGGGCGGCCTGTGACGTGGCGGACCGGGCGGCGCTCGCGGACGTCCTGGCGGCCGTTCCGGCCGACCGTCCGCTGCGCGCGGTGGTCCACACCGCCGGTGTGCTCGACGACGGCGTCATCGACTCGCTCACCCCGGAACGCGTGGACGCGGTCCTGCGTCCGAAGGTGACCGCCGCGGTCAACCTCCACGAGCTGACCGAGACGCTCGACCTGTCGGCGTTCGTGCTGTTCTCGTCCGCCGCGGGCACCTTCGGCACCGCGGGCCAGGCCAACTACGCCGCCGGCAACGCGTTCCTCGACGCACTGGCGAGGCGCCGACGCGCCGCCGGCCTGCCCGCTCTCTCCCTCGCCTGGGGTCTGTGGGACCTGGGCGACGGCATGGCCGGTGGCCTGGCCGGTGCCGACCTGCGTCGCATCGCACAGTCCGGTGTGCTGGGTCTGTCCGCCGAAGAGGGCTTGACGCTGTTCGACACCGCCTGCGCGGCGGACACGCCCGTGCTGATACCGATGCGCCTGGACACGGCGCAGGCCGGCCGCGGCGGTGACGTGCCACATGTGCTGCGCGACCTGGTGCGGCCCACGAACCGCCGTTCCGCCGACACCGCCCGTGACACGGGCCCCGCGCAGCTGCGCGAACAGCTCGCAGGCGTCTCGGCCGCCGACGGCGAACGGCTCGTGCTGAGCGTCGTACGCCGGAACGTGGCCGCGGTCCTGGGCCACGCGGAGGCGGACGCCGTGGAACCGGGCCGCGCCTTCCAGGACTTCGGCTTCGACTCCCTGACGGCCGTCGAGCTGCGCAACCGGCTCACCACGACCACCGGTCTGCGCCTGCCCTCCACCCTCGTCTTCGACTACCCGACCCCCACCGCCCTGGCCCGGCGCCTCCACGAGGAGCTGACCGGCCAGGAAGACGCCGCACACCCCGCCGGCCCCGTCCTCCCCGCCGGTGCCACCGGCGAGGACGACGACCCCGTGGTCATCATCTCCATGGGGTGCCGTTTCCCGGGCGGCGTCGGCACCCCCGAAGAGCTGTGGCACCTGCTCGCCGAGGGCCAGGACGCCATCTCGGGCTTCCCCGAGGGCCGCGGCTGGGACGCGGAAGGGCTGTACGACGCCGACGCGGACACGGACGGCAAGAGCTACGTCCGTGAGGGCGGCTTCCTGCACGCGGCCGGCGACTTCGACCCGGCGTTCTTCGGTATCTCGCCGCGTGAGGCGCTGGCCATGGACCCGCAGCAGCGCCTGCTCCTCGAGACCAGCTGGGAGACCTTCGAACGCGCCGGCATCGACCCCGCTCACCTGCGGGGCAGCGCCACCGGCGTCTTCGCGGGCCTCATGTACCACGACTACGGCTCCCAGTTGCAGAGCATCCCCGAGGGCGCCGAGGGCTACCTCGCGACAGGTGGGTCCGGGAGCATCGCCTCCGGACGCATCGCCTACACCTTCGGCCTCGAAGGCCCCGCCGTGACCATCGACACGGCGTGTTCGTCGTCGCTGGTGGCCCTGCACCTCGCGGCCCAGTCGCTGCGCCAGGGCGAGTGCACGCTGGCCCTGGCGGGCGGCGTCACCGTGATGGCCACTCCGGCGACCTTCGTCGAGTTCAGTCGCCAGCGTGGTCTGGCCACGAACGGGCGGTGCAAGCCGTTCGCTGCGGGCGCGGACGGCACGGGCTGGGGCGAGGGCGTCGGCATGCTCCTGCTGGAGCGGCTCTCCGACGCCCGTCGTAACGGGCACCAGGTGCTGGCCGTCGTCCGCGGCTCGGCCGTCAACCAGGACGGCGCGAGCAATGGCCTGACGGCGCCCAACGGCCCCTCGCAACAGCGGGTGATCCGGGCCGCGTTGGCCAACGCCCGGGTGCCGGCCACCGAGGTCGACGTCGTCGAGGCCCACGGCACGGGCACGACGCTCGGCGACCCCATCGAGGCGCAGGCCCTGCTGGCCACCTACGGCCAGGACCGTCCCCAGGACCGGCCGCTGTGGCTGGGCTCGATCAAGTCGAACATCGGGCACACGCAGGCGGCTGCCGGTGTCGCGGGGATCATGAAGATGGTGCTGGCGATGCGGCACGGCCTGCTGCCGCAGACCCTGCACGTCGATCAGCCCTCCCCGCACGTGGACTGGACGGCGGGAGCCGTCGAACTCCTCACCGAGGCCACACCGTGGCCCGAGACCGGCCGACCGCGCCGGGCCGGAGTGTCGTCGTTCGGACTCAGCGGCACCAACGCCCACATCATCCTCGAACAGGCTCCGGCCTCCACCGGGGACGAGGAGCCGACCGCGGATGTCGAGCCGCCGGTTGTGGTGCCGTGGGTGGTGTCCGCGAAGTCGGAGGCGGCGCTGCGGGCACAGGCGGAGCGACTGATGTCGTTCGTCGCGGTCGCGGAACCTTCCGAACTCCCCCCGGTGGATGTCGGTCTGTCGTTGGCGACGACGCGGTCGCTGTTCGATCACCGTGCCGTGGTCCTGGGCGGGACAGACGGGCTGCGGGCACTGGCCGAGGGTCGTGAGGCCCCGGGCGTGGTGCGCGGACGGGCCGGCGGCGCCGACGGCCGTGCGGTGTTCGTGTTCCCGGGTCAGGGTTCGCAGTGGGCGGGGATGGCGGCTGAACTGCTCGATGCCTCGCCGGTGTTCGCGGCGCGTATGGCCGAGTGTGCGGTTGCGCTCGCGCCGTTCGTGGACTGGTCGCTGATCGACATCCTGCGCGACACGAACACGGACGTTTGGCTCGACCAGGTCGATGTGGTGCAGCCGGTGTTGTGGGCTGTGATGGTGTCGCTGGCCGAGGTGTGGCGTTCGCACGGCGTCGAGCCAGCTGCGGTGATCGGTCACTCGCAGGGTGAGATCGCCGCTGCCTGTGTGGCGGGTGCCCTGTCGCTCACGGATGCGGCGAAGGTGGTGGCCCTGCGGAGCAAGGCGATCCGTGCGCTGTCCGGTCGTGGTGGCATGGTGTCCGTGTCGCTGAGCGCTGACGAGGTCGGTGAGCGTCTGTCGGCTTGGGACGGTCGGCTGTCGGTGGCTGCGGTCAATGGTCCGTCGGTCGTGGTCGTGTCCGGTGACGCGGATGCGCTGGACGAGTTGCTGGCCGCGTGTGAGGCCGACGGCGTGCGGGCGCGGCGTATCGCGGTGGACTACGCCTCGCACTGCGCGCATGTGGAGGCGATCGAGGACGTTCTCCTGGGCGACCTGGCGGGGATCGCCCCGCAGGCGTCGAGCGTGCCGTTCTACTCGACGGTGACGGGCGGTGTCCTGGACACGTCGTCTCTGGACGCGGGCTACTGGTATCGCAATCTGCGGCAGACGGTCCGTTTCGCCGACACCCTGCGTGCCCTTCTCGATGACGGTTTCCGCCTGTTCATCGAGTCCAGTGCGCATCCGGTGCTGACGATGGGCGTCGAGCAGACCGCCGAGATGCACACCAACATCCCTGTCACGGCGGTGGGTTCGCTGCGTCGTGGCGAGGGCGGTCTGGAACGTTTCCTGACCTCCGCCGCCGAGGCGTTCGTCGGTGGTGCGGCCGTCGACTGGGCCGGTGTGTTCGCGGGTGCGGGTGCCCGGCGTGTCGATCTGCCCACCTATGCCTTCCAGCGTGAGCGTTTCTGGCTGGAGTCGGAGGTGGTGTCGGCGGGTGTGGGTGATGTGAGTTCGGTGGGTCTGGTGTCTGCTGGTCATCCGTTGTTGGGTGCGGCGGTGTCGTTGCCGGCGTCGGGTGGGGTGTTGCTGACGGGTCGGTTGTCGTTGGTGTCGCATGGTTGGCTGGCTGATCATGCGGTGGCCGGGGTGGCGTTGTTGCCGGGTACGGCGTTTGTGGAGCTGGCTTTGCGTGCCGGGGACGCAGTCGGCTGTGACCGGGTGGAGGAGTTGACGTTGGAGGCGCCGTTGGTGCTTCCGCAGGACGGCGCCGTCTCCGTCCAGGTCCATGTCGACGGCCCCGGCGAGTCCGGGCGGCGAACGGTGAGCGTGTACTCGCAGACCGACGGCGACTCCTGGACGCGACACGCCCTCGGCACCCTGGCCGACGACGCCGGAGACGCGGCGCGAGCTGATGCTGATGCCGATGCCGATGCCGATGCCGATGCCGATGCCGGCGATGGTGCACCGTGGCCGCCCGCCGACGCGGAGGCGGTCGATGTGGAGGGCCTGTACGACAGGTTCGCGCGCAACGGCTTCGGTTACGGGCCGTCGTTCCAGGGGCTGCGGGCCGTATGGCGCCGTGGCGAGGAGGTGTTCGCCGAGGTCCGGCTGCCCGAGGAACAGTGGTCCGAGGCCCGGCACCTGGGCGTGCACCCGGCCCTGCTCGACGCGGCACTGCACGCGATGGCGTTCGGCGGGTTCGTCCGGCTGCCCGGTGACGTCGCCCCGGGCGGGGACACCGGACGCGTCCGGCTGCCCTTCTCCTGGAACGGCGTGTCACTGCACGCCACGGGCGCGTCCGCGCTGCGGGTGCGGCTGGCCCCGGCGGGACCGGACGCGGTGTCGGTGACCGCGTCCGACGGCTCCGGCCGCTCGGTGCTGTCGGTGGACTCGCTCGTCACCCGGGCGATCTCCCGAGAGCAGCTCAGCCGGGAGCACGGGACGTTCCACGAGTCGCTCTTCCGCCTGGACTGGGCCCCGGCGCCGGCCGTCAACGGGGCCGGAAAGCCGGGCAGGTGGGCGGTGCTGGGCGACGACGACACCACGTCGCTGCCGACGGCGCTGAAGTCGGCGGGAGCGGGCGCGGAACGGTTCGCGGACCTGTCCGCCCTCGCGGAGTCCGTGACGGCGGGCGGCAGCCTGCCGGACCTGGTGTTCGTACCGTTCGAGGGCCGGCCGGGCACCGTCACCGATCCCGGCACCGTCCTCGGCGCCGATGAACGGCGTGCCCTGTCCGCGGACGGTGTGCGCACGGTGGCGCACCGGGCGCTGGCGCTGGCGCAGCAGTGGCAGAGCGACGAGCGTTTCACGGGCTCCCGTCTGGTGTTCGTGACCCGCGGGGCGGTCGCCGCCCGAGCCGGGGAACAGGTCCTGGACCCGGCCTGCGCGACGGTGTGGGGTCTGGTGCGGGCCGCGCAGTCGGAGAACCCCGACCGGTTCGTTCTGCTGGACCTGGACGACGACGAGGCCTCGCTCGCCGCGCTGCCCCGCATGCTGAGCGGCGACGAGCCGCAGCTGGTCGTGCGGGCAGGACGGGCGTTCGCGGCACGGCTCGCCCGGGTGCAGACGGCCCCGGGCACGGCACCGGCAGCGGAGACGCCGGAGACCCCGGTGTGGGACCCGCAGGGCACCGTGCTGATCACGGGAGCCACCGGCGTACTCGGGTCCCTCGTGGCCCGGCACCTGGTGGCCGAGCACGGTGTACGCCATCTGCTGCTGACCAGCCGCCGCGGCGGAGCGGCCGCCGGTGCCGCCGAACTGGCCGACGAACTGACCGCCTCGGGCGCGTCGGTGCGACTGGCGGCCTGTGACGTGGCGGACCGCTCCGCACTCGCGGAGCTGCTGGCGAGCGTGCCCGCCGAGCACCCGCTGACCGGCGTGGTGCACGCGGCCGGTGCTCTCGACGACGCGCTCCTCGGCTCGCTCACTCCTGAGCGTCTGGACGCCGTGCTGCGCCCCAAGAGCGACGCGGCCGTCAACCTGCACGAGTTGACCAGGGAGCTGCCGCTCACGGCGTTCGTGCTGTTCTCGTCGGCGGCCGGGGTGTTCGGTGCCGCGGGACAGGCGAACTACGCCGCGGCCAACGCGTTCCTGGACGCCCTGGCGCAGCACCGCAGGGCGGAGGGGCTGGCGGCGGCCTCCCTCGCCTGGGGCCTGTGGGCCGAACGCAGCGCCATGACCGGGCACATGGACGACGAGGACGTGCAGCGGCTGGGCCGCTCCGGCGTGGCCGCGTTCTCCTCCACCGAAGGGCTCGCCCTCTTCGATCTGGCCGTCGAACAGGCGGCCACGGCGGCGGCGGACCCGCTCCTGGTTCCCGTGCGCCTGGACGTCGCCGCGCTTCAGGCGCAGGCGTCCTCGATCGGCACGCCCCCTCTGCTGCGGGGGCTCGTGCGGGTGCCGGCACGCCGGGCGGCTGACGGTGCCTCCGGTCCCGACCGGGGCGAGTCCGGGCAGGCGCCGCTCGGGCAGCGGCTGGCCGGGCTGACCCCCGCGGAGCAACTGCGGGTCCTGACCGAGCTGGTGCGGGAGCACACCGCGGCCGTGCTCGGGCATGGATCCGCGGACGCGGTCGAGGACGACCACGCCTTCCTGGAGATCGGCATCACCTCGCTCACCGCGGTGGAGATCCGTAACCGGCTCAACCACGTCACCGGGCTCACCCTGCCCGCGACGCTGCTGTTCGACCACACCACACCGGCCGCGCTCGCCGCCTATCTGCGGGGCCGGCTGCAGCCGGGCGCGGCTCCCGAGCCGGAGGCCTCCGCCGGGGCCGGAGAGGCCGGAATTCCGGCGGCTCCGACACCCGCGGCCGGTGGCGGAGCCGGGGCAGCGGGCGGTGGTTCGACGATCGAGTCGCTCTACCGGCAGGCGTGCGCCGACGGCGAGTACGTGGCCGGCACCCAGCTGCTGATGGCGGCGGCGCGGCTGCGTCCGTCGTTCCGTACGGCCGCGGAGCTGACGACGCCGCCCAAGGTGGTCCGGCTGTCGAAGGGCAGCATGGCGCCGGGGCTGGTGTGCTTCCCGTCGCTGGTGGCGATCTCAGGGGCCCGTGAGTACGCGCGGTTCGCCGCGGGCTTCCGAGGACGGCGCGATGTCACCGTGCTGCCCGAACCCGGTTTCGGCAAGGGCGAGTTGCTGCCCGCCAGTGTCGACGCGGTGGTCGAGATGCAGGCGGAGGCCGCCCTGCGGACCGTCGGGCAGGAGCCGTTCGTGCTCGTCGGCCGGTCGTCGGGCGGATGGATCGCGCAGGCCGTCGCACGGCTGCTGGAGGAGCGCGGCAGCGCGCCGGCGGCGGTCGTCATGCTGGACACCTATCTGCCGCGCAGTGAGGCGCTGCCGTGGATCCAGACCAACCTGTCCGGCAAGATGTTCGATCGCGAGAAGATGTTCGGCGTGGTGGACGAGGGCAGGCTGACCGCGATGGGCGGCTACCTCCGGCTCTTCTCCAACTGGGGGCCGGAGCCGGTCGGTGTGCCGATCCTGGCGGTGAAGGCCGAGGAGACCTTCACCGGGTCGGAGCAGACCAGCGACGAGGAGTCGGCGTGGGGCCCCCGGGTCACCGTGACCGACGTGCCCGGCGACCACTTCACCATGATGGAGGACCACGCCGGTGCCACCGCCACGGCCGTCCTCGACTGGCTTGCGGAGAACGTGTGAGGTGAGCGCACGGCATCCCGCCGTGCGCCCGCTCGCTCGTCGCGAGAAATGACGGAAGCGGGAAGGACGTGCCCGCGCCTGCGCGCCGTACGTTCCTTCCGTCTCCGTGGAACGCAGTTGACACATATATGAAGGAGAGAAAGTGACGTCTTGGAGCTTCACCCCCGTCGGTGAGCAGGTCGGCCAGTTCTACGACCAGTTGATGGGGGCGTTCGACGCCTCGCTGTACGGCCCGAACATCCACGTGGGCTTCTGGGACAGCCAGGAGGACTCCACCGGACTGGAGGAGGCCGCCAACCGTCTGACGGACATGATGATCGAGCGGCTGCAGCTCCGCCCCGGCGCCCGCGTGCTGGACATCGGCTGTGGTCTCGGCGGGCCGGCACTGCGCCTGGCGAAGGTCACGGGTGCCGAGGTCGTCGGTGTCAGCGTCAGCCTCAAGCAGGTGCAGAAGGCCAACCTGCTGGCGGAGGAGGCCGGGCTGAGCGGCAAGGTCAGCTTCCAGCACGGCGACGCGATGAACCTGCCGTTCGACGACGCCTCGTTCGACGCCGTGTGGATGCTGGAGTCCGTCATGCAGATGCCGGACCGGAAGGCCGCGCTCACCGAGGCGGGCCGGGTCCTGCGCCCGGGCGGCCGGCTCGCGCTCACGGACAACTACGAGCGGGAGACCATCTCGGCGGAGCGGCGCCCGGTGATCGAGGGCATCCTCAAGCGGTACCTCACGCAGTCGCCGGCGTCCTTCGAGGCGTACCCGGCCATGCTGCGCGAGGCGGGGCTCCGCTGTGCGGAGATCGTCGACGTCAGTGAGAACACCACCCGGCAGTCGGTCCGGCGGCTCGGCGAGGCGCTCGCCGAGAACATGGCCGAACTGGCCGCGAAGGTCGACCCGGAGGTCTTCGCCAAGCTGAAGCCCGCGGACGGGGAGAACATGGAGATGCCCGAGGTGGGCTACCTGATCGTGACGGCGCGCCGTCCCGAGGAGGCGTAGGCACCCGGGGTCCGGCCGCACCGGATACGGCGGTGAGGGGCGCGTCGCCACGGCGGCGCGCCCCTCACCGCGTCCCGGGCTCCCGGCGCGGGCGGGCGGCTGACGGACCCTGTCGTCGCTCAGCCGAGTGTGAAGCGCACCGGTGTCCCGACCGCCGCCTGGGCCGCCGCCGCGAGGGCCGGTTCGGCGACCACCGCGATCACCGGGTAGCCGCCCGTCGTCGGATGGTCGTGCAGGAACACCACGGGCCGCCCGTCCGGCGGAACCTGGACGGCGCCCAGGACCATGCCCTCGCTGGGCAGTTCGCCCGTCGACGCCCGTTGCAGCGCCGGCCCCTCGGTACGCAGACCGATCCGGTTGCTGTGCGGGGAGACGCGGTACGTCGCCGAGGTGAAGGTGCGCAGCGCGGCCGGGGTGAACCAGTCGGAGCGGGGGCCGATCCGCACGGGGAGGACCAGTTCGGCGGCCGGGCCCGGCCAGGGCGCGGCGACGGACGGCGCCGGCGGCGGGGGCGGGCCGACCGGGAGGACGTCCCCGTCGCGCAGGGGCGCCGGGCCGAGCCCGGAGAGCAGGTCCGTGGAGCGGCTGCCGAGGACCGGTTCGACGGCGATGCCGCCGGCGACGGCCACGTACGAGCGCACGCCCGCGGTCACCGCCCCCACGTCCAGCACGGCGCCGGCCGGCACATGCACCGGCGCGCCCCAGGCCACCGGCCGCCCCTCCACCGTCACCGGGCAGGGCGCGCCGCCGACCACGACGGTGACGGCGCGGTCGGGCCGCAGGGCGCAGCCGGTCAGGGTGGTCTCCAGGACGGCGGCGTCGGCGTCGTTGCCGGCCAGCCGGTTGGCGAGCCGCATCGCCTGCGCGTCCAGGGCGCCCGAGCGGGGCACCCCCAGGTGGGCGTGGCCGCGCCGGCCCGCGTCCTGCACCGTGGTCAGGGCGCCGGCGCGCACGGTCGTCAGCTCGGCCCTCATGCCGCGTCCTCCGCCTCGACGAAACGCACCCGCGTCCCGGGTGTGAGGAGCGCCGCCCGTTCTCGCGCGGGGTCCCACAGGCGGCCCGGGTCCGGCATGGTGCCGATCAGCTGCCAGCCGCCGGGGGTGGCGCGGGGGTAGACCGCGCTGTAGGGGCCGGCGAGCGCGACCGCGCCGGCCGGCACCCGGGTCCGCGGGGTGGCGCGGCGGGGCATGTGCAGGTGCGGGGGGAGCCCGGTGAGGTAGCCGAAGCCCGGCGCGAAACCGCAGAAGCCGACACGGTACGTATGGGAGGCGTGCAGGGCCGGGACCTCGTGCGGGGCGACTCCCCACAGGGCCGCCACGTCGGCCAGGTCGGGACCGTCGTACCGTACGGCGATGTCCACGACGGCCCCGTCGTCGGCGGCGCCCGCCGGTATCTCCCAGCCGGCGAGCCCACGGGCCAGGGCCTCGGGGTCCCGCACTCCGTCCAGCAGGACGGTCCGTGCCCCCGGCACGATCTCCGCCACCGGCGGCAGGGTCCCCGCCGCGCGCCGGCGCAGCAGTTCGGCGTGGAAGGCGGCGGTGCGCTCCGCGTCGGGCAGTTCCACGAGCAGCGCGTGCCGCCCGGCGGGGCGGGCCGTGAACGGCGGGTTCCGGGTCATGCGAAGGCCCCGACCCCGACCCCGGCCTCCTCCAGCGCCGCGCGCACCCGCACCGCGATCCCGGCCGCGCCCGGGGTGTCGCCGTGCAGGCACAGGGAGCGGGCGGCGACCGCGACGGTCGTCCCGTCCACCGCCTCGACCGCGCCCTTCACCGCGAACGACAGCGCCCGCCGTACCACCGCGTCCTCGTCCGTCACCACGGAGTCCGCCTCGCGGCGCGGGACGAGGGTGCCCGCGGGGGTGTAGGCGCGGTCCGCGAAGGCCTCGGGCACGCCGGTCAGGCCGGCGTCCTCGGCGGCGGCGAGCAGGCGCGACCCCGGCAGACCGAGGACGGGCAGGTCCCCGCCGGCCAGCCGCACGCCCGCCACCACGGCGCCCGCCTGATCCGTGTCGTGGACGGTGCGGTTGTAGAGCGCGCCGTGCGGCTTCACATAGGCCACCCGGGCCCCGGCGGCCTCGGCGAAGACCCTCAGGGCGCCGACCTGGTACGCCACCTCGGCCGCGAGCTCGTCGGCGGGCACGTCCATGGTGCGCCGCCCGAAGCCCGCCAGGTCGCGGTAGGACACCTGGGCCCCGATGCGCACCCCCCGCTCGGCGGCGAGGTCGCAGACCCGCCGCATCACCGAGGGGTCGCCGGCATGGAAGCCGCAGGCGACGTTGGCGCTGGTGACGACGGAGAGCAGGGCTTCGTCGTCGGTGAGGGTCCAGCGGCCGAAGCCTTCACCGAGGTCTGCGTTGAGGTCGATCACAGAGGGGAACGTAATGGATCGTTGAACGATTCGACAAGAGGTGGCGAAGTCCGGACCGGCTGATCCGGATGTGAAAGTCACCTCTTGTTAGATCGTTGAACGATCGTCTAGGGTCCGTGCAACTGCCACGCATCCGGAGTTATGGTCCCTGGACCGCCGAAGCGCCGACTCCGAGAGACTCCCGGGTCCGTGCCCTGCCCCCAACGCCTGAAGAAGGCCACCGAATGATCGTTCTGCTCGGTGTGGTCGTGGTGATCCTCGGATTCGTCACGCGCCGCAATCCCGTCCTCGTGGTGGGCGTCGCCGGTATCGTCACCGGACTCCTCGGCAAGATGAACCCGCAGGAGGTCCTCGCGGCCTTCGGCCGGTCCTTCGCCGACAGCCGCTCGGTCACCGTCTACGCGATCGTGCTTCCCGTGATCGGGCTGCTCGAGCGCTACGGCCTGCGCGAGCAGGCCCGCAACCTCATCGGCCGCCTGGGCAGGCTCAGCGCCGGCCGCTTCCTCACCGTCTACCTGCTGGTCAGGCAGGTCACCGCGGCCTTCGGCCTGAACAGCATCGGCGGCCCGGCGCAGACCGTGCGGCCGCTCGTGGCACCCATGGCCGAAGCCGCCGCCGAGCGCTCGACCGGCGCCAAGCTGCCCGACCGACTGCGGGAGAAGGTGCGCTCCTACTCCGCGTCGGCCGACACCGTGGGCGTCTTCTTCGGCGAGGACTGCTTCATCGCGATCGGCTCCATCCTGCTGATCACCGGCTTCGTGAACTCCACCTACCACCAGGACATCGAACCGACCCAGCTGGCCCTGTGGGCGATCCCGCTCGCCGTCTGCGCCTTCCTGATCCACGGCGCGCGCCTGCTGCTCATGGACCGGCAGCTGGAGCGCGAGATGGCGCTCGCCGCGGCCGAGCACGACCTGCCACTGCCCGAGGGAGCCGAGAAGTGATCAAGGTCGAATGGCTGTACTGGCTGATAGGCCTCGTCTTCGTCGTCATGGCCGTGCAGATGGCCACGGACCGCAGCAACCCCAAGCGGTGGGCGTCCGCAGCCTTCTGGGGCCTGCTCGGACTCACCTTCCCCTACGGCACCGGCGTCGCCAACGCCACCGCGGGCAACGGCGACTGGACCCTGCCCGCCGAACCGCTCGGCGTGGCGGTCCTCGCCCTGATCGTGCTCGCCGGCTTCAACTTCCTCGGCAAGGGCGTCCCGGTCACCACCACCGGCGAACAGCGTGAGGCGTCCGCCGCCCGGCTCGGCAACAAGATCTTCATCCCGGCCCTGACGATCCCGCTCGTCGCCATCGTCTGCGCCTCCGTGCTGGACGAGTCCGGCCTGTTCGAGACCGGCAAGGCCACGCTCCTCGGACTCGGCGTCGGCTGCGTCGTCGCCCTGGTCGTCGGCATGCTCGTCACCGGCGAGAAGAAGATCTCCGTCCCGATCCACTCCGGCCGCTCCATGCTGGAGGCCATGGGCTCCGCCCTGCTGCTGCCCCAGCTCCTCGCCGTGCTCGGCTCGATCTTCGCCGTCGCGGGCGTCGGCGACCAGGTCGGCGACCTCGTGAACAAGGTCCTGCCCGACGACTCCAAGTACCTCGCGGTCGTCGCCTACTGCGTCGGCATGTTCCTGTTCACCGTGATCATGGGCAACGCCTTCGCCGCCTTCCCGGTGATGACCGCGGCGATCGGCTGGCCGGTGCTCATCCAGCAGATGCACGGCAACGAGCCCGCCGTCCTCGCGATCGGCATGCTGGCCGGCTTCGCCGGCACCCTCTGCACGCCGATGGCCGCCAACTTCAACATCGTCCCGGCCACCCTGCTCGAACTGAAGGACCAGTACGGACCGATCAAGGCCCAGCTGCCCACGGGCATCGCGCTCCTCGGCTGCTGCACCGTGATCATGGCGGTCTTCGCCTTCTGAACAGCCCGCAGCCCGCAGTCCGCAGGCGGCAGTCCGCAGTCCGCAGTCCGGCGCCTGCCGCCTGCCGCCTGCCGACCGCAGTGCCACCCGCCCCGTCACCGTAAGGAAGTGCCGTGACCCGCGTCCTCATCACCGGCTTCGCCCCCTTCGGCGGCGAGCGGGTGAACCCGTCCTGGCAGGCGGCGTCCCTGGTGGCCGCCGAACCGCCCGCCGGGCTCTCCGTCACCGCCGCCGAACTGCCCTGCGTGTTCGGCGACTCCCTCGACGCCCTGCGCGACGCCGTCCGCGCGACCGCCCCCGACCTGGTGCTCTGCCTGGGGCAGGCGGGCGGACGCCCCGGCGTGACCGTCGAGCGCGTCGCCGTCAACGTCGACGACGCGCGCATCCCCGACAACGCGGGCCGGCAGCCCATCGACGAGCCGGTGGTCCCGGGCGGCCCCGCCGCCTACTTCTCCACCCTCCCCGTCAAGGCATGCGTCGCCGCGATGCGCGCCGCCGGCGTCCCGGCCGCCGTGTCCAACACCGCCGGGACCTTCGTGTGCAACCACGTCGCCTACGGCCTCGGCCACCTCATCGCCACGGAGTTCCCGCAGGTCCGGGGCGGCTTCGTCCACGTCCCCTGGGCGCCGGAACAGGTGCCCGACGGCCAGGCGCCGTCCCTGCCGCCCGCCACCGTCGCCCAGGGCCTGCGCGCCCTGCTGGCCACCGCCGCCGACACACCGGCCGACCACGACCTCAAGGTCACCGAGGGAGCCACCCACTGATGCCGCTCAGCACCCACGCCGCACCCTTCGTGCGGCTCGCCCTCGCCAACATCACCCGGGAGTACCCCAACTTCCCGGCCCACCTGACCCTCTCCGCCGACGAACGCGTCGCACCCCGCTCCCTGCACCCGGCCTTCTACGGCGCCTACGACTGGCACTCCTCGGTGCACATGCACTGGCTGCTCGTCCGCCTGCTGCGCCGCCACGGCGGCACCCCCGCCCTGCCGGACACCGGGCCGGCCGTCGACGCCCTAGACCGGCACCTCACCGCCGAGAACCTCGCCGCCGAGGCCGCCTACCTCCGCGACCACCCCTCCTTCGAGCGGCCCTACGGCTGGGCCTGGCTGCTCGCCCTCGCCGCCGAGTGCCGCGCCTGCGGGGGCCCCACGGGCGCCCGCTGGGCCGAGGCCCTGGCCCCGGCCGTCGCCGCCGTCGACCGGCTGCTGGCCGACTGGCTGCCGAAGGCGACGTACCCCGTGCGCCACGGCAACCACCCCAACAGCGCCTTCGCGCTGGGCCTCGCCCTCGACTCGGGGGAGCTGTCGGCCACGACCGAACGGGCGGTACGGGAACGGCTGCTGTCCTGGTTCACCGACGACCACGACGCACCCGCGCACTGGGAGCCCTCAGGGCAGGACTTCCTGTCCCCGGCCCTCAGCGAGGCCGACGCGGTGCGCAGGGTGCTCCCGAAGGACGAGTTCGCGGCGTGGCTCGACCGCTTCCTGCCCGCCCTCGGCTCCGGCGCCCCCTGCCCGCCGCTGGACGTTCCGGTCGTCTCCGACCACGCAGACCCGCAGATCGGCCACCTGCTCGGCCTGACCCTCAGCAGGGCGGCCGCGCTGCGCTCCCTCGCGGGGGCCCTGCCCGACGGGCCGGTCCGCGACCGGCTGAGCGCCGCGGCCGAGGAACACCTCGCGGCGGGCCTGCCCGCCGTGGAACGCGGCGACTTCACCACCGACCACTGGCTGGCCACCTTCGCGACGCTGGCCCTGGACCAGGCCCCCGGCCGCTGAGGCACGCCCAGTCCCGGATGCGGCGCACGGTGCGCCCCGGACGTTCCTCGTGCAGGTAGTGCCCGGTCCCCGGCCAGTGCTCCACCGGTGCGCAGGGCAGGCGCAGGGAGGACTCCCAGCGGTGGGCCTCGGCCGACGACGAACATCGACGCGGCCCTGCACGGCATCGGCAGCGCCTCCTGCGGCCCGGGGGCCCTTCCCGAACACCGGCTCCCCGCCCGGCCGGTCTCGTTCACGGTCGCCTTCGAGTCCGGCACTGCGCACAGGCCAGGGCGCCCCGCCCCGTGAGGGCAGGGCGCCGTGGCCTGCGGGCCCGGCGGCTCAGTGGACCACGCGGAAGGTGGCGTCGGACCGGTCCGTCGCCGTCGTGATCTCGTCGATCCGCAGCGCGAAGGAGGAATGCCGGAGATAGCGCGTCGGATGGGCGGCCGAACGGAACGAGGACCACGCGCCGTCCGCGAGGCCGGGCACGCGGAAGAACGTGGCGTAGGTGGCGAAGCCCGCGGTGCCGTCGTTCCGGACCAGCCTGACCGCGAAGTTCTCCTGCTTCAGGTAGTGGCCGGGGAAGTCGACGGACTCGAAGGACACGCCGCCGCTGTCCGACAGGCCGGGACGCAGCCGCCACTGCACGTCCTGGTACGGGTCGAAGGGCAGCTCGCTGACACCACCGGAGTAGTTCGCGTGCCGCACGTAGTGGCCGGGGTAGTTGTACGACTTGGGGAGGTTCCAGCTCGTGCCGCTGTAGCGGGCGAGCAGGTGGTTGCGGTCGGACGCCGTGATCGGGTGGACGGTGTTGTGCTTGGCGTTGAGCGGCGCCGTGTAGGACTGGCGGCCTCCCTGGGACCATGTACCCGAGACGAGGTCGCCCTGCCACAGGTCGAACCTCGCGTTCGGACAGAAGGTGTCGCCCCACAGCGACCAGTCCGCGGACGTCAGGGACTTCACCAGCGTCGGCGCCTCGGTGCACCGGTTCTCCGCGACACCGGCGGTGTACTTGGTGAAGCTGCCCGGCTCCACCGAGGCGGACCGGGCCCCGGCCAGCCGGCCCGTCGCGTTGTCCTTGTAGTACAGGTAGTTCAGCCCGCCGACGCCGGTGACCACGTGCGAGTCGATGACTCCGCTGCCCGCGTCGTAGAAGACCTGGGGGTCGGTGGCGTCGACGAAGTCGGTCGTGTAGGAGACCGCGATCACCGAGTACGAGCGGCCCTGCGGCATCGTGCTGAAAGTGATGCCGTACGTGTTGCGCACCGGGTCCCAGTGGACGGCCGGAGCCCAGCTGTAGGAGTCCGGGTTCGTGCCGTTGACCTTGAGCAGCCGGTCCGCGGACCAGTTCACCAGGTCCGGGGAGGTCCACACATGGATGTACGGGTCGGGCCTGGTGAAGTCGCCGCCCACCGGGATGTCGGTCGCGACGACGACCCAGGTGCCGTCGTTGAGCCGGTGCACGAACGGGTCCCGGATGCCCTTGGTGCCGGCGGTCGGGGTGAGGATCGGCTCGTTGTCCTTGAGCGGGGTCCACTCCCGCCCGTCGTCGCTGACCGCCAGGTGCACGGCGTTGATGTTGCCCGCGCCGCTGAGGGACTCCTTGAAGCAGCCCATCACATAGGCGGAATCGGCCTCCGCGCCCCGTGCCCGCGTGGGCGGGCAAGGCCGGTCGTGAGGGCGGCCAGGGCGATCAGAAGCGCACATCTCCTGAGCAGTCGCACCAACATGTTTCTTCCCTTTCCCGTCGGGGGCATCAGCCGGTCACGCGGAACGTGGCGTCCGCGCGTCCGGTCGCCGTGGTGATCGGGTCCAGGCGCAGCCGGAACGCGTAGTGGCGGAGGTACTGTGCGGGGTCGTCGTAGGACTGGAACGAGGACCACTGCGCGTCGGCCAGGCCCGCGACCCGGCGGAAGGTGGCGCTTTCGGCGAAGGCGGCCGTGCCGTCGTCGTGGGCGAGTCCGAGGTCGGAGCCGGCGTGCCGCAGGAACCAGCCGGGGAAGTTCACCGACTCGAAGGAGACGGTGCCCGAGCCCGCCAGACCGGCCCTCAGCCGGAACTGCGCGTCCTCGGCGGGGCTCACATTCGGGTCGACGCGCACGTCGAAGTCGACGTGCCGCACATAGCGGTCCTGGTAGTTGTACGACTGGAGCCGGTTGACCGCCGTGGCCGGCCAGCGCGCCTGGACGCGGCTCTCCTCGGCGGCCGTGAGGTTCAGGATCGAGCCGTGCCGCTTCTTGGTGCCGCCCATCTGGTAACTCCCCGCCGCGGGCAGCCGGTAGCCGTCCGGGGACGCGGGACCGGTGGTCAGGACCGGCAGGTATCCGCGGCCCGTCGCGTACTGGTCCAGGTAGAGCGCCCACTCGGCGCGGTCCCGGAACTTCATCCACATCGGGCCCTCGACCTGGGAGCCGGTCAGCCCGATGCCGGAGAGGTTGCCGAGGTTCGTCCAGGTGCCGAGGATCGAGTTGCTGCCCTCGAGGGTGATCTGTCCGTCACCGGAGGCCCGCACATAGCGGTAGCCGCCGGTGCCGGACGGCACCGCGAGGACCTGTGTGTCGATGATGCCCTGCGTGCCGGGCCGGTCGATGTACAGCCGCGGGGTGGTGATCGTGCGGAAGTCCGTCGTGCGGGCGTAGTAGATGCGGTGCTTGAGCACCCCGTTCAGCGTGGCGTTGGTAGCCCAGTACAGGACGTAGTCGTTGGTCTCCGGGTTCCATATCGCCTCCGGGGCCCAGGCGTTGCGGCCGTCGGGGATGGCGCCGGCGACGTCGAGGAGCCTCGGCTGCGACCAGGTGACCAGGTCCGTCGACTCCCACACGACGAGGTTGCGGCTGCCGTCGGTCTGCGCGTCGCCCCAGGACTGTCCGCAGCCGATGCACAGGTCCGTGGCGATGATCCAGTACCGGTCACCGGACGGCGAGCGGACCAGCGAGGGGTCGCGCACGCCGCGCGTCCCCACGGTGGAGCGCAGGGCCGTGCCGCCGCCGTTGAGGTCGCTCCAGTGGAGGCCGTCGGCGCTGTGGGAGAAGTAGATCTGCTGGCCGGTGGCACCTTCGCCGATGAAGTGGGTCATGAGGTAGCCCGGTTCGGCGGCGGCGGCCCGTTGGGGTGTGCCCACGACGTAGGAGGCGAGGAGGAGGCAGGCGGCGACCAGGGTCGTCGCGAGCCGGGTGAGAACCGCTGGCATGGCGTCTCCTGTCGAAGAGGGATCGCGGGATCAAGGGGAGGGGGGAACGCGTCGCCGCCGCTACAGGGTCGGTACGACGGGTTCGATGGTGCCGTCGGGCCTGAAGGTCATGCGGTCCACCGCGACCTCGCGGTTGGTGCCGTTCCCGGCCGGGACGGCGAACCGGTGGTAGGCGATGTACCAGGTGTCGGAGTCCGGCGCCTTCACCACCGAGTGGTGGCCGGTGCCCCTGACCCCGATGTCCAGCCGCTTCTGCAGCACGACCCCGCGTTTGGTGAACGGACCGAGCGGAGAGGAGCCGGTCGCGTAGGCCACCTGGTAGTTCTCGTCACGGGTGTCGTTCTCGGACCACATGAAGTAGTAGATGCCGGCGCGCTCGAACATGAACGACGCCTCCCGGAAGCCGTCCGGTGTGAACGTCCGAACGGCCGCCGGGTCGAAGGAGGTCATGTCGTCGCCGAGGGGCACCACATGAGCGGCGCCGTTGCCCCAGTAGAGGTAGGACTGTCCGTCGGAGTCCGTGAACACCATCGGGTCGATGGCCTGGCCCGAGTAGCGGCCGGCCGGCACGAGCGGCTTGCCCAGCGCGTCGCGGAACGGGCCGGTGGGGGAGTCCGACACGGCCACGCCGAGCTGCTTCGCCGTGTCGCCGGAGGTGGCGCCACCGCTGAAGTACAGGTAGTAGCGGCCGTTCTTCGCCACGACCGCGGGGGCCCACGCCGAGTCGTCCGCCCAGGACACGTCCGGCCGGAGATCGAGCACGACCCCGTGATCGGTCCAGTCGACCAGGTTCGTGGAGGAGAAGGCTTTGTAGTAGGGGGCGGACCAGGAGGCGTAGCCGTCCGTCGTGGGATACAGGTAGTACCTGCCGTCGAGGTACGTGAGGTGCGGGTCGGCGTACAGCCCCGGGACGACGGGGCCCTTCGTCGTCTTCGGGCTCCAGGGTGCGGTGACGCGGAAGGAGCTGTCGGCGTGGAACTGCGCGGTGTCCTCGTACGGGTCCAGCCAGAGTTCGAAGTTGCGGTGCCGCAGGCGCCGGTCGGGGTGGTTGTACGAGGCCAGCGAGACCGAGCCGGACGTGGAGCCGGTGGTGGGGCAGAAGGTGGCGTCCGCGCGGAACGTGGGGGTCCCGGTGTTGGTCTCCAGGCGTATGCGCCAGTCGCGGTGGCGCAGGAACATGCCGTTGGCCGCCTGGAAGGAGTAGCACGACGGCGAGGCGAGCCCGGAGACGACGGTGAAGGTCGCGTCCTTCTTCGTCTGCTCCGTACCGGCGGACGTCACGGGGCCGAGCCGGCCCAGGTAGTCGGTGTGGCGGACGAAGCGGCCGGGGAAGTTCACCGACTCCAGCGAGTGGGCCCCCGTGGGCAGCGTGACGTCCGCCGCCCGGGCGGGGGAGGCGGACAGAGCGGGTGCCAACAGGGTCAGCAGGAGCGTCAGTACGCGTCCTCGTCGGTGCATGGGGACTCCTCCTCATCTGGCGAGGGAAAGGCGGCCCGGGCAGCCGGAAGGACCGTCTGGGGCGGGCGGTGAGCGGTCGGCCTTCGCACCCCGTGCCGTCGCCCGTGAGCAGTGAGCGCCGGCGGCGACTCACGAGTCGAAACGGGGGAGCTGCATCGAAATCCAGGATGCGCGTGAACTGCCCGAGGGTCGCTCGGGCTTCGCAAGTATGAGGTGGTTGCGCGCTCACATTCAAGACTGTGGACAGCGGTTGCCTTCATCCAACGCCTCTCAACTGGGCCTATGTCTGAGGACGCGTCAGTGGACTTCGATGGAACGTGTCGAAACTGTTGACGCGCTCACATCGCACTCCTACCTTCTGACCGAAAAACCGAAGAGTGGCCGATATGTCGAACGGCGTGACCAGTCTGCAATCGAGCCCATGACGAGGACCGCATGAACCCTGCTCTGTCCAGGCGCAACATCCTGCGCACCGCGATGCTGGCCGCGGCCGCACCGGCCGTGAGCCTGGCCGCCCCCGCTCCCGCCGGCGCGGCCGCCCGGGCCGCCTCCGCGGCCGTCCCCGCGCCGTCCGCGTGGACGGTGCGCCCCTTCGAACTGAAGGAGGTGAAGCTCGGGTCGGGCGTCTTCTCCACCAAGCGACAGCTGATGCTCGACTACGCTCGCGGCTACGACGTGAACCGGCTGCTCCAGGTGTTCCGCGTCAACGCGGGCCTGCCGACGGGCGGCGCCGTCGCTCCGGGAGGCTGGGAGGGACTCGACGGCGAGGCCAACGGCAATCTGCGCGGCCACTACACCGGCCACTTCCTCACGATGCTGGCCCAGGCCTACGCCGGCACCGGCGACGCGGACCGGATCCGCTACATGATCGGCGCGTTGACCGAGGTCCGGGAGGCCCTGCGCGGAGAGCCGCGCATGCTGAGCGTCCCGGGCAGATTCGGCACCGGGCAGGACAACGTCCGGGGCTCCTACCAGTACGTCGACCTGCCGGACACCGTGCTCGGCGGAGCCTCCGCCGTCACCGTGTCGGCGTGGGTGAAGCCCACCCATGCCGACGACTGGGCCCGGGTGTTCGACTTCGGCAACGACACCACGCGGTACATGTACCTGGCCGCCCGCGACGCCGGCGGCGTACCGCGCTTCGCCGTCACGACCTCGGGCGCGGGCGGTGAACAGGCACTCACCGGGACCGCGGCGCTGCCGCTGAACCAGTGGAGCCACCTCGCCGTGACCATCGGCGGCAGCACGGGAACGCTCTACGTCAACGGCCGGGCCGTCGCCCGGAACACGTCGATGAGCCTGAACCCCGCCGCCCTCGGGGCGCTCACGAACCACTGGCTCGGCCGCTCGCTCTACGCCTCCGACCCCGTCTTCGCGGGCGCCTTCGACGAGTTCAACATCTGGTCCCGGGCGCTGACCGCCGCCGAGATCACCTCACTCCAGACCGACCGCGCCCCCGCCACCCCCGCAGGCCGCGGCAACCTGGTCTCGTACGACTTCTACGAGACCTCGGGCGGCACCTTCGGCGACGCCTCCGGCCGCAACCTGACCGCCACCCTGCGCCGCACCTGGGGAGCACCGAGCCACCCCGGGTTCCTCGCGGCCTACCCCGAGACCCAGTTCATCGAGCTGGAGTCGATGACCAGCGGCAACTACACCCGGGTCTGGGCGCCGTACTACACCGCGCACAAGATCCTCCGTGGCCTGCTGGACACCTACACCGCCGTCGGTGACGCCCGCGCGCTCGACCTGGCGTCCGGCATGTGCGACTGGATGCACTCCCGGCTGTCCAAGCTGCCCGACGCGACGCTGCAGCGCATGTGGGGCATCTTCTCCAGCGGCGAGTTCGGCGGCATCGTCGAGGCCATCGCCGACGTTCACGCCCTCACCGGAAAGCCCGAACACCTCGCGCTGTGCCGCCTGTTCGACCTGGACCGGCTCATCGACGCCTGCGCCGCGGGCACCGACATCCTCGACGGACTCCACGCCAACCAGCACATCCCCATCTTCACCGGCTACCTGCGGTTGTACGACGCGACCGGCGAACAGCGCTATCTGGCCGCAGCGAAGAACTTCTGGGGCATGGTCGTGCCGCACCGCATGTACGGCATCGGCGGCACGAGCACGGGCGAGTTCTGGAAGGCCCGCGACGTGATCGCCGGGACCATCGGCGCGACCACGGCGGAGACCTGCTGCGCCTACAACCTGCTCAAGCTCAGCCGGGCGCTGTTCTTCCACGAGCAGGACCCGAAGTACATGGACTACTACGAGCGCGCCCTGTTCAACCAGGTCCTCGGCTCCAAGCAGGACCGGGCGGACGCCGAGAAGCCGCTGGTCACCTACTTCATCGGGCTCACCCCCGGCCATGTGCGCGACTACACCCCCAAGCAGGGCACGACCTGCTGCGAGGGCACCGGCATGGAGAGCGCCACCAAGTACCAGGACTCCGTGTTCTTCCAGCGCGCCGACGGCGGCGCCCTGTACGTCAACCTGTACAGCTCCACCACCCTGACCTGGGCCGCCAAGGGCGTCACCGTCACGCAGACCACCGACTTCCCCCGCGAACAGGGCTCCACGATCACCGTCGGCGGCGGCTCGGCCGCCTTCGAACTGAAGCTCCGGGTGCCCTCCTGGGCGACGACGGGCTTCCGGGTGACCGTCAACGGCAGTGCCATAGGCGGCACCGCGGCCCCGGGCACGTACGTCACGGTGAACCGGACCTGGAGGAACGGCGACGTGGTGCGGGTGACCCTGCCCTTCCGGCTCCGGGTCGAGAAGACACCGGACGACCCCTCCCTGCAGGCCCTGTTCTACGGCCCCGTCAACCTGGTGGGCCGCACGGCCGGCACCACCCACCTCCAGGTGGGGCTCTACCGCAACGCCGCCCTCTCGGGCGACCTGCTGCCCTCGCTCGCCCCCGTGGCGGGCAAGCCGCTGCACTACACGCTGGACGGAGTCGAATACGCCCCCTTCTACGAGGGCACGGAGGACCCCACCCACGCCTACGTCCGGCGGACGGAACCCCGAGTGGTCTTCGGCGGCACCGACTCAGGGGTCGCCAACCCGGCGAGGTCCGACGGCACCACACTCCTGGACGACATCTGGGCGGCGGCCCCCTTCGCCTCGAAGAACGCACTGGTGACCCATGTGCAGTCCACCGTGAACACATGGGTCTCCGGGGGCCTGCTCGGCCAGGCCGACGCACAGAAGGTGGTGACCACGGCCCGGAACGCCACCTACGCGTCCTGACGGCGCCGCCGCACGGCGCCATCCCGTGCGGCGCACACCGCACCCCCGGCCGCTCGCCACCACGCGGGCGGCCGAGCCGGATCCCCCCTCCTGTGACCTGTGACGATGACGTGCCCGGTGCTCACCGGCCCCACCTGGGCCGACGGGACGAGCAGTGCGCGACCTCCGCGGGGCGCGGCGTACTCTGAGCCGTGTTCGTCGGGTCGACCATGTCGCACCCGGCCGTGGACGACCGGTCCCTGCCGGCCGGTCGAGGGAGGGGTGAGCGTGGAGGTCGTGGAGGGATCGGCCGTACGGGAACCGGCGATGACGGATGTCGCCCGGCTCGCGGGCGTGTCGCACCAGACGGTGTCCCGGGTCCTCAACGGCCACGCCAACGTGCGTGAGCAGACCCGGCTGCGCGTGCTGGCGGCCGTCCAGGAACTCGGCTACCGCCCCAACCGCGCGGCGCGCGCACTCGCCACCGGACGGTCCCAGCTCATCGGGGTCGTGGCGCAGAACTCCACCCTGTACGGTCCGGCGTCCCTGCTCGCCGCCTTCGAGATCGCCGCGAGCCAGCAGGGTTTCGCGGTGAGCGTGCACCGCGTGCGGGAGCTGGAGGAACGCTCGATCACCGCGGCGGTGGAACGCCACCGGGACGACCGCGTCGCCGGCATCGTGGCCATCGCGCCGACCGCCTCGGCCCAGGAGGCGCTGGCCAGGGTGCCCGACGAGGTGCCGCTCATCTCCATCGACGGGGATCCGGCGCGCAGTGCGCCCACGGTCTTCGTCGACCAGGAGCAGGGCGCCTACGAGGCGACCCGGCATCTGCTGGAGGCGGGCCACGACACGGTGTGGCATGTCTCCGGCCCCCCTGGCTGGTTCGACGCCGCCGGACGCGTCCGCGGCTGGCGCCGTGCCCTGACGGAGGCGGGCGCGGAGATCCCGCCCGTCAGTGCCGGTGACTGGAGCGCCGCCTCCGGCTACCGCGCGGGACAGATGCTGGCGCGGATGCCCGAGGTCACCGCCGTCTTCGCGGCCAACGACCACCAGGCGCTGGGCGTCCTGCGGGCCATGGCCGAGCGGGGCCGTGCGGCGCCGGACGAGGTGAGCATCGTCGGCTTCGACGACGTCCCCGAGGCCCCCTTCTACACGCCGCCCCTCACGACGGTGCGGCAGGACTTCGACGCGGTGGCCGTCGCCGCGCTCGATCTGCTGCTGCACCGGATCGCCGGCGGTGCGAAGCCGGCGGACCACCCGGTCATCCTGCCCGAGCTGGTCCGCCGCGACAGCGTGCGCGCACCGCGCGGCTAATTCCCTCCAGGGCCTGGTGAAGGGACATCGACGTGGCGGCCCTCGGCGAGGCCCTGCCGGCGGAGGGCCGGCCGAGCCACCTGCTGGTCGACATCGCCGGCGTCATGACACCGCCCGCACGGCAGACGACCGCCGACGGGTTCGAGCTGCAGTTCGGCACCAACCGCCTCGGCCACGTCGCCCTCGTCGCCCGCCTGCCGCCGCTGCTGCGGGCCGGCCGGGCGCGCGTGACCTCGCAGATCAGCGTCGCGGCGGACCGGAACGCCGTCAACTGGGACGACCTCGGCTGGGAACGCTCCTACGACGGCATGCGCGCCTGCCCAACGGCCCCCCCCGCGCCGCAGACGCTCTACAGCCGCCTGCGGAGCCCGGAGGACGCCCGCCGGATCTGGGAACGGTCGGAGGAGCTGACCGGAGCGCGCTGGACGTGACGGTGCCGGGTGCCGCCGGGCACCTCACACCCCGGCGTCCTCCGCCGGGCGCCGGACCAGGACGACTTCCAGTGTGCGCGGGCCGTGGACGCCCTCGACGCGGTCCAGTTCGATGTCGCTGGTGGCGGACGGGCCCGAGATCCAGGTCAGCGGCCGGGCCGGGTCCAGCCGGGGCATGGCCTGCGGCACGGACGCCACCACCTGCTCCGGCGCCCGGACGACACAGATGTGCAGGTCGGGCACGAGGGTGAGGGCGCGCCGCCCCTGGCCCGGCCCGCCGTCGAGGACGATGGTGCCGGTCTCGGCGATGGCGAGGGCGCACCCGGTGACGACGGCGCCGGTCTCGTCGAGCCGCCGCGCGGACAGCCGGGAAGCGGGAGTGTCGTACCGCTTCTCGGCCCGCGCACTCGCCAGCCATGCCGCGGGCAGGTCCGCGGGAACGGCCACGCTGCGCGCCTCGTGATCCCCGAGCAGTCCGGCGATCACGGCGGGCAGCTCCGCCTCGGTGCAACGCCGCACCGAGGCCCGGTAGTCGACGAGGTTCTCGTGCAGCAGGTCCAGCACACCGGCCGGAACGTCCGGGACGTGAGCGGTGAGGTAGCCGCGCTCGAGGGCAGAGGTGTCCGGCGTCCCGGGGCGGCCGCCGTCGGAGGACAGCGCGGCGCGCACCCGGGAGAGGATCCGTTCGCGCGAGGAGGGCTCGGTCGTCATGTGCGGTTCTTCTTCCACCAGTCGCGGAACGGTTCGGCGGGCATCTCCGGCAGGTCCCGGCTCTTGCTCCACTGACCCGCGCCGGGACCGGGCAGCTTCTTCGGGTGCAGACGGCGGGTCCTGGAGGCGACGCGTTCGCCGGCGGCGAGGACGCCGGGCCGGTCGAGAACCCATCCGGCCGCCTTGATGGCCGCCTTCTCCAGACGGTGCCCGGGCCCGCCCTGATCGGCCACCTTCTCCCTGAGATGTACGAGCACTTCGGGGATGTCGATGGCGACGGGGCACACCTCGTAGCAGGCGCCGCAGAGGGAGGAGGCGTAGGGGAGTGAGGCGTCGATGGCGCTGTCGGTGCCACGGAGTTGGGGGCTGAGGATGGCGCCGATGGGGCCGGGGTAGACGGAGCCGTAGGCGTGGCCGCCGGCGCGTTCGTACACCGGGCAGACGTTCAAGCACGCCGAGCAGCGGATGCAGCGCAGGGCCTGGCGGCCGACTTCGTCGGCGAGGGTGTCGGTGCGGCCGTTGTCGAGCAGGACGAGGTGGAAGTTCTGCGGGCCGTCCTCGTCGGTGGTGCCGGTCCACATGGAGGTGTACGGGTTCATCCGTTCGGCCGTGGAGGAGCGGGGGAGGGTCTGGAGGAATACCTCCAGGTCCTGCCAGGTGGGCACGATCTTCTCGATGCCGACGACGGAGATCAGGGTCTCGGGCAGGGTGAGGCACATGCGGCCGTTGCCCTCGGACTCGACGACGACGAGGGTGCCGGTCTCGGCGACCATGAAGTTGGCGCCGGAGATGCCGACCTTGGCGCGCAGGAACTTCTCGCGCAGGTGCAGGCGTGCCGCCTCCGCGAGTTCGGCGGGGGTGTCCGTCAGTGCCTCGGGCGCCGGCCGGCCCCATTCGCTCATCTCGGTGCGGAAGATGTCGCGGATCTCGCCGCGGTTGCGGTGGATGGCGGGGACGAGGATGTGGGAGGGGCGGTCCTTGCCGAGCTGCACGATGAGTTCGGCGAGGTCGGTCTCGTAGGCGCGGATGCCGCGGGCCTCCAGGGCTTCGTTGAGGCCGATCTCCTGGGTGGCCATGGACTTGACCTTGACGACCTCGCGCTCGCCGGTCTCCTCGACCAGCCGGGCGACGATCGCGTTGGCCTCGTCGGCGTCGGCGGCCCAGTGCACGGTGCCGCCCGCCGCGGTGACCGCCTCCTCGACCTGGAGCAGGTAGTGGTCGAGGTGGCGCAGGGTGTGGTCCTTGATCTGCTTGCCCGCCTCGCGCAGGGCGGCCCAGTCGTCCAACTCCGCGACCGCGCGGGCGCGTTTGTCGCGGATGGTGTGGGTGGCGTGGCGCAGATTGCCGCGCAGGGTCGTGTCCCGTACGGCCTCCCGCGCCGCCTGGGGAAAGGCCGGCATGCCGACGAACGTCCCGCTCATACCAGGGGCTCCTCTTCAGTGGCGGCCAGGATCTCCGCGATGTGCAGGGCGCGTTGCGGGGCGTCCTGGCGCCGGAGGATGCCGCCGATGTGCATCAGACAGGAGTTGTCCGCGCCGCACAGCGTTCCGGCGCCGGTCGCCAGGGAGTTGCGTACCTTGTCCGTCCCCATGGCCGCGGAGACGTCCGCGTTCTTCACGGCGAAGGTGCCACCGAAACCACAGCACTCCTCCGCGCCCGGCAGATCGACCAGCTCCAGCCCCTTCACGGCACGCAGCAGCCGGTAGGGCCGGTCGCCCAGGCCCAGCATGCGCAGTCCGTGGCAGGAGGGGTGGTAGGTGACCTGGTGCGGATAGTAGGCGCCGACGTCCGTCACCCCGAGCACGTCGACCAGGAACTCGGTCAGCTCGTACGTGCGGGGCACCAGGGACTCCGAGACGCGCGTCAGCTCCGCGTCGTCGCCGCCGCGGGCGATGCGCGGATAGTTGTCGCGGACCATCGCCACGCAGGACCCCGAGGGGGTCACCACGTAGTCGTAGCCCTCGAAGGCCCGGCCCATGCGGCGCACCAGCGGCTCGGTCTCGCGCCGGTAGCCGGTGTTGAACTGGGGCTGTCCGCAGCACGTCTGGGCGGCGGGGAAGTCCACCTCGACGCCCAGGCGTTCGAGAAGTCTGACGGTGGCGACGGCCGTCGACGGGTAGACCGCGTCGTTGACACAGGTGGCGAACAGGGCGACACGCATCACAGGGCTCCTTCCGTGGCGGCGAGACGGGCCTCCGCGGCGTCCCAGGACGCCTGGTTCCCGCGGGGTGTGTAGTGGCGCAGTTCCTGCGTGGCGGCGACGAGCCGGCGCATGTCGCGCAGGTCGCCGGCGAGGCCGGCGGCACGGGCCTGGACCAGGATGTTGCCGAGGGCGGTCGCCTCGGTGGGGCCGGCGACGACGGGCAGGCCGGTGGCGTCGGCGGTCAACTGGCACAGCAGCTCGTTGCGTGAGCCGCCGCCGACGAGGTGGACGCGGCGGATCTCGCGGTCGGCGAGCGCGGCGGCCTGGCGCAGGGTGCGCCGGTGGGCGAGCGCCAGGCTCTCCAGGATGCAGCGGACCACGGCGCCCTGCTCCTCCGGCACGGGCTGCCCGGTGCGACGGCAGTAGGCGTCGATGCGCCGCGGGATGTCGCCCGGGGCGAGGAACTCCGGTGCGTCGGGGTCGATGACGCTGGTGAACGGCTTGCTCCGGGAGGCCTCCTCGAGCAGGTGCGGCAGTTCCGTGCGCATGCCCCGCTCGGCCCAGGTGCGCCGGCACTCCTCCAGCAGCCACATGCCCATGATGTTGCGCAGATAGCGGATGGTCCCGTCGACGCCGCGCTCGTTGGTGAAGTTGGCCCGGCGGGACGCCTCGCTCAGCACCGGGGCGTCGAGCTCCAGGCCGGCGAGCGACCAGGTGCCGCACGAGATGTAGGCGAAGTCCGCCTCGGTGGCCGGAACGGCGGCCACGGCGGAGGCCGTGTCGTGCGAGGCGACCGTCGTCACCGGCGTACCGGGGGACAGGCCGGTGTACCGGGCCACGTGCGGCAGCAGCGTGCCGGCCGGGTCACCGGGGGAGCGCAGCGGGGGCAGCAGGCCCGCGCCCAGACCGAGGGCGTCCAGGACCTCGGGGGACCAGGTGTGCGCGCCGGCGTCGTAGAGGCCCGTGGTGGAGGCGTTGGTCTCCTCGGTGCCCAGGGAGCCGGTGAGCCAGTGGACCATCAGGTCGGGTATGAGCAGCAGGGTCCGCGCGCTGCGCAGCCGGGGGCCGGCGGCCTCGGCCGCGAGCTGGAACACCGTGTTGAACGGCAGGTGCTGCAGCCCGGTGATCCGGTACAGCGCCTCCGGCGGGAGGTCTTCCCAGACCCTCTCGGCGACCGATTCGGTGCGGGTGTCCCGGTAGTGGTAGGGAGCGCCGAGCAGCGCGCCGCCCGCGTCCAGCAGACCGTAGTCCACGGCCCAGCTGTCCACGCCGACGGACGTCAGCTGCCCGCCGGTCGCTCGCGCGGCGGCGCGCAGCCCGTCCTGGATGCCCTGGACGAGCGCGAAGACGTCCCAGCACAGCCCGTCGGTCAGACGGACCGGCGTGTTCGGGAACCGGTGCGTCTCGGTCAGGCGGAGCCGGCCGTGCGACAGCTCGCCCAGGATGACGCGCCCGCTGGTGGCGCCCAGGTCGGCCGCGGCGAAGCGGGCCGTGGCGGCGGGGCGGGGTGGGGCGAGGGACATGGGTGTGACTCCTCCGCGGAGGCCGGGGTACGGACGGGGAACAGACGGAACGGGAAAGGACCGGGGCCCGGGGGCCCGCAGGACGAGAGGCCCGGGCGACGAGGGGGGCCGGACCGGCGCGGGGCGGGCGCGTCCGCACACGCGGGCCGGGGCGCGCGAGG
>NZ_JBEZVJ010000039.1:0-44785 GCF_040636935.1 Streptomyces sp. NPDC032940
CCGATACACAATCAGGCGCAGGCCGTGATGCGGGTGCTGAAGTCGCGGGAGACCGCCGTGCACCTGGTGACGCTGCTGGAGGAGATGCCGGTCCAGGAGACCGCGGACGGCATCGCCGAGCTGCGGGCGGCCCGGCTGCCGGTGGGACGGGTCATGGTGAACATGGTCCGGCCCGCACTGCTGGACGCGACCGACCTGGAACGCGTACGGAGCACGCCGCGTGCGGCGCTCGCCCGGTCCCTGTCCGGGGCCGGGCTCGGCGGGGCGCGGCGCGGCGGGCACGCCGAGCGGCTGGTGGACCCGCTGCTGGCGCAGGCCGACGAGTACGCGGAGCGGTACGCGCTGGAGCAGGAGCAGCGGGCGGTGCTGGGCTCGCTGGGCCTGCCGCTGCACGAACTGCCGCTGCTCGCCGAGGGCATGGACCTGGCGGGCCTGTACGAACTGGCCACCGAGCTGCGGAAGCAGGGGATCGCATGAGTCCGGGACCGGACCGGCGCGCGGAGAGCGGGCGCCGGCTGACCGCCGCGCGGGTACTGGACGTCGATCCGCTGCTCGAGGACCCGAAGACGCGCATCGTGGTGTGCTGCGGCTCGGGCGGCGTCGGCAAGACGACCACCGCGGCGGCCCTCGGCCTGCGCGCGGCCGAGCGGGGCCGCAAGGTGGTCGTCCTGACCATCGACCCGGCCCGGCGGCTCGCCCAGTCCATGGGCATCGACTCGCTGGACAACACCCCGCGCCGGGTGAAGGGCGTCGACGACTCGGCGGGCGGCGAGCTGCACGCCATGATGCTCGACATGAAGCGGACGTTCGACGAGATCGTCGAGTCCCACGCGGATCCCGGCCGGGCGGCGGCGATCCTCGGCAACCCCTTCTACCAGTCGCTCTCGGCGGGCTTCGCGGGCACGCAGGAGTACATGGCGATGGAGAAGCTGGGGCAGCTGCGGGCGCGGGACGAGTGGGACCTCATCGTCGTCGACACGCCGCCGTCCCGTTCGGCGCTGGACTTCCTGGACGCCCCCAAGCGCCTCGGGTCCTTCCTGGACGGCAAGCTGATCCGTGTCCTGCTGGCCCCCGCGAAGGTCGGCGGGCGGGCCGGCATGAAGTTCCTGAACGTCGGCATGTCGATGATGACCGGCGTCCTCGGGAAGGTGCTCGGCGGGCAGTTCCTGAAGGACGTCCAGACGTTCGTGGCCGCGATGGACTCCATGTTCGGGGGTTTCCGTACCCGCGCGGACGCCACCTACAAGCTCCTCCAGGCGCCGGGTACGGCGTTCCTGGTGGTCGCGGCCCCCGAGCGGGACGCGCTGCGTGAGGCCGCGTACTTCGTGGAGCGCCTGGCGGCCGAGGACATGCCGCTCGCCGGTCTGGTGCTCAACCGCGTCCACGGCAGCGGTGCCGACGGGCTGTCGGCCGAGCGGGCGCTCGCCGCCGCGGAAAATCTTGAGGACTCCCGCATTGTGGATCAGGACGACGGGAAAGCTGGAGTTCGTAACTCCCCCGACCTGCACGACAGTTCACGGGCGTCCACTCCCGAATCCGGCCCCGGTGCCGTGACGTCGGCCGACACGGCGACGGCCGAGGACGCCTCCGAGGAGGCTCCGGACACGCCGGAGCGGTCCGTCGACCAGCTCACCGCCGGTCTGCTGCGGCTCCACGCGGACCGGATGCACCTGCTGGCCCGCGAGCAGCGCACGCGCGACCGCTTCACCGCGCGTCACCCCGAGGTGGCGGTCACCGAAGTGGCCGCGCTGCCCGGTGATGTGCACGACCTCGCCGGGCTGCGGGACATCGGCGTCCGTCTCGCGACGGCCCGGCCCGAGCTGCCTGAGCCCGGGGCCTGACCCGACCGGGGCGTCCGCTGCCGAGGAGCGCCCCCGGCCGCCTCAGCCCACGGCCGCGTAGTTCTCGTAGACCTCGTCGTCGTCGAGGGGCACGATGCCGGCCCCTCGCTCGTACTCCGTCCGCGCCGTCTCCAGCAGTCGGCGCCAGGAGGTCACGGTGGGCCGCCGGCGCAGCAGTGCGCGGCGCTCCCGCTCCGTCATGCCTCCCCACACGCCGAACTCGACGCGGTTGTCGAGCGCGTCGGCCAGGCATTCGGTGCGTACCGGACATCCGGTGCACACCGCCTTGGCCCTGTTCTGCGCTGCTCCCTGAACGAACAGTTCGTCCGGATCGGTAGTGCGGCAGGCGGCCTGCGCACTCCAGTCGGTTACCCAGCCCATACCGGCGCCGTCCTCTCCCGAATCGAGGCTCCCCCACGGCGGCAGCGGCATATTCACCGCCGCCAGTTGAGGACGTTACGGAAGGTGGGGACAGCGCAACACCCCCTTCGGGCCCAATCTTGAATGGCCCGAACGGACTATGCGTAAGCGGCAGATCACCCGGGGGAGTGAGCTGGCGACATACGAGACGACCCCGGCATTCGGGTCATCTCTGTTGCGCCACAACGGACACCATGTGACACACAAGATGGATACGGACACGCATCCACCACACCGCGGCACGCGCTCTCACACACCAACGCGCCCCCCAGCGGGGCCTCTCGGAAGAAAGTCGAGCGGGTCCGGAACGATTCGGGGTCGCCGGACGTATTGATACGTGGCCTCACTGCTGTGACAGTTGAGTGCAGCTTAGGCCAAGGCATATACGCGTGTCCGGCGAATGAGAACGTAGGCTGCCTCCATGCCAAAGAAGCGCTCGGGCGGTGGTCTGTCGCCAACGCAGCAGGCCGCCAAGTTCCTCGGTGTCAGTGTGCTCGCGGGAGCCGTCCTGGCCGGCATCGCCCTGCCCGCCGTCGGCGCGCTGGGCCTGGCCGCCAAGGGTTCGGTGGAGAGTTTCGACGCCCTCCCGGCCAACCTGAAGACTCCCCCGCTGAGCCAGCGCACCACCATCCTCGACGCCGAGGGCGGCACCATCGCGACGGTGTACTCGCGCGACCGCACGGTGGTGGACCTGAAGGACATCTCGCCCTACATGCAGAAGGCGATCGTCGCCATCGAGGACTCGCGCTTCTACCAGCACGGCGCGGTGGACCTGAAGGGCGTGCTGCGCGCGGTCAACAAGAACGCCCGCAGCGGCGGGGTCTCCGAGGGCGCCTCCACACTCACGCAGCAGTACGTCAAGAACGTCTTCGTGGAGGAGGCCGGTGACGACCCGACCAAGGTCGCCCAGGCCACCCAGCAGACCATCGGCCGCAAGATCCGCGAGCTGAAGCTCGCGATCCAGGTCGAGGAGGAGCTGGGCAAGAAGAAGATCCTCGAGAACTACCTGAACATCACGTTCTTCGGCCAGCAGGCCTACGGGGTCGAGGCGGCCTCCCAGCGGTACTTCTCGAAGCACGCCAAGGACCTCGAGCTCCAGGAAGCCGCGCTCCTGGCCGGCATCGTCCAGTCGCCCAGCCGGTACGACCCGGTCAACGACGAGGCCGAGGCCACCAAGCGGCGCAATGTCGTCATCCAGCGCATGGCCGAGGTCGGCGACATCTCCCAGGCGGACGCCGACAGGGCCAAGGCGGCACCACTCGGACTGAAGATCAGCAAGCCCGCGAACGGCTGCATCACGGCGACGCGGGGCGCAGGCTTCTTCTGCGACTACGTGCACGAGGTCTTCCTGAACGACCCGGTCTTCGGCAAGACCCGCAAGGACCGCGCCAAGATCTGGAACCAGGGCGGCCTGACCATCCGCACGACGCTCGACCCGCAGGCCCAGAAGTCGGTGCAGCAGTCCCTCGAGGACCACGTCTACCAGTCGGACGCCGTCGCGGCGGCGAGCACGCTGGTCGAGCCCGGCACCGGCAAGATCGTCGCGATGGGCCAGTCGAAGCCGTACGGCTACGGCAAGAACGAGACCGAGATCAACTACTCGGTCGACCACGAGTGGGGCGGCTCCAACTTCGGTTTCCCGACCGGCTCGACGTTCAAGCCCTTCGTCGCGGCGGCCGCGCTCGAGCAGGGGCGGCCGGCCAACCAGGTGTACTCGTCGCCGTACGAGATGCCGTATCCGGAGCCGGTGCAGACGTGCAGCGGCAAGCCCTGGCTCAACGAGGACGACGAGACCGTCCCCAACGAGAGCAAGTCCGAGGTCGGCCCGTACCCGCTGAAGGAGGCGATGGCCCTCTCGGTCAACACCTACTTCGTGCAGATGGTCGCCGACATCGGGCTGTGCCCGGTGGTGAAGATGACGGACGCCCTGCACGTCGTGCAGGGCAACGGCGAGAAGCTCCCCGAGGTGCCCGCCGTCGCCCTCGGTTCCAAGGGCATCTCGCCGCTGAGGATGGCGAGCGCGTACGCCGCCTTCGCCTCCCGGGGCATGTACTGCACGCCGGTGGCGATCGAGTCGATCACGCAGAAGATCGGCGACAAGGAGAAGTCGCTCGAGGTTCCGAAGTCGACGTGCTCCCGCGCGATGAGCGAGAAGTCCGCGGACACGGTGAACACCCTGCTGCAGGGCGTGATCGACTCCGGTACGGGCAAGGCGGCCGGCCTCAGCGACCGCGCCAACGCGGGCAAGACGGGTACGACGGACGAGCGCAAGAACGCGTGGTTCGTCGGCTACACGCCGAACATGTCGGGCGCCGTCTGGGTCGGCAGTGCCACGCAGAAGGTCCAGATGCGGGACATCACGATCGGCGGCCAGCACCACGACCTGGTCTTCGGCGGCGGCGTGCCGGGTCCGATCTGGAAGGACGCCATGACCGGTGCCCTGGAGGGCAAGGACTCCCCGTCCTTCAACCTGGTCGACATTCCGGACGTGGACACCGGCAAGGACAAGGACAAAGACAAGGAAAAGGACAAGGACAAGGACAAGGGCAAGGGCCGGGGCGACGACGGCCTGATCGGCGGCCTGCTCGGCGGCGGGGACAACGGAGGCGGCAACGGCGGCACCGAGCCGAGCCCCGACTTCTCCTTCCCGGACGGCTTCGTCCAGGGACCGGGCAACGGCCCAGGGGGCCGCTGACGCACGGCCCGCGCGGTGGAGCGCTCCGCGGTGCCGCGGAGCGCTCCAGGGCCCGGATCACGTCCAGGTCGTGACCCACTCATTCATCTTGTCGTAGCTGTCCCAGATGATTCCGCCGGTGGGCGTGCCCTGCCAGTCGCCGACCAGACAGCGGAGCGTCACGTGGTGGTTCTCGGCGAAGTCGAGGTTGACGTCGCGCGTGGTGCCGCTGCCGTTGCTGTTCCAGTAGTAGTACGTCCCGTACCCGTCGACGCGGAGCTCCGCGACGATGGAGTGACCGTCGGCGTCGCGGTCCTTGATGATGAGGTGCTCTCCGTAGGGCCGGAACTCGCAGTAGCCGACCTGGTTCCAGCCCGTGTAGATGCCCGCGTTCGCGTCGTCGGCCTGGGCCGAGGAGGCGGCGAACCCGATCATCGTGCAGGCGGCCGCCATGGTGGCGGCCCATTTCGCTGTACGGCGCACAGTCACTTTCCTTTCGTCGTTTCTTACGGGTCTCAGGCCTCGCCGAAGGCCCACGGGCCGCAGGAGTCCCAGATCACCGTCTTGCTCCCGTACTCGCCGACGCAGGCCTGGATGACGACCGGCGTCCCCTCGGGAAGCTCGAAGTCATAGAGCATGTTGGTGCTCTTGCCCTTGTAATTCCACAGGGTGTAGGTCTTCGGCGTACCGGTGTTGACATCGACGATCGCGACCGCCGAGTGGCCGTCCGCCTCCTCGTCGATGATGTTCACCTTTTCCCCGTAGTGGGTGAACGTCACCATGGACGCGTAGTAATTCTTCGCCTGCGTGTAGCAGTCCGTTCCCGCCGTCGCGCTGCCGCTCAGCCCGATCGTGAGAGCCGCCGCGGCGCCCACCGTGAGCGCGACCTGCTGGTATCGACGCATTACTGGTCTCCATTCGACTTTCAGAATGCCGCAGCAATCATCCGGGGCGAAATCGCGGACCCGCAACCCAATAACTGCGGCACGGCACATGTCTTGACAGGCGGAATTCAGTCGGCCCGCTCAGGCCACCCGGTCCTCGCGAACCATGTCCGCCCCGGTCCCGGCGGACCCATGGAAGCCGGCCCCCGACGGCAGCAGGCCGAGTTCGTGCGCGCGAGCACCCAGCGCGACACGTCCCTTGACGTGCCATCGGAGCATGAGGCCCCGCATCTTCCGCTGGACGGTCCGGTGCCCCAGTCCCAGGCGCCGGCCGATGGCCGCCTCGCTCAGCCCTTCGAACAGCAGACGAAGAATGCGCAGCTCGACCTCATTGATGACCGCTGGATGATCCATACGCGATTCCCCCATGAGCACGTAACACCCGTTCACGCACTGGTGATCCTAGGTGGCTCACAGGTTCCGTCGACAGCCGCACAAAGTCGACCATGCACACCAACCGTGCATTTAGGGTGGCGTAATTACGCCAGACCCCGGGGAATACGCGAAGCCGGTTTGACAGCTTTGCGGCAGAAGAGGCGCTTTGACCATGGAATGACGTAATACGGCTGAATCGGCAGCAGATATCGGGAGATCAGGGAATCAGGAAGGCGATAAAGAGGCCGAGTGGCAGAAAGATACCGGCTGCGGCCATAGCCCACCCTGTCCTCCACGAGGTCTTTTCCCCAACCTTGACGCACAGCCATGTCATGGGGAGCAGGTAGAGGAACAGCGGAACCGAGACGAAGAACAGCAGGCCGGCACCCATGGCATCTCCTCGCGTTCCACAGGGGGCCGCCGTCGCCCGGCGGCCCCCTGTGGTCCGTCGCCCTACGGCGTGATGTTGTCGACGAAGCCTACGCTCGGCTCGTCACAGTGGACGACGCCGCCCGGGGTGTGCCCCGGCCCGTCGCCGATGACCGGCACCGGCGGGTCGATGCCCCAGGGGTTGCCGCCGCTGCCGCGGTCGAACGCGTCGCACATGCCGTACGCGTGGCCGTTCCCGACCGGCAGGTTGGAGAAGTTCTTCCAGTCGCCCAGCTTGATCCTCTTGTTGGACGACCGGCCGAGGTTGTCGGTCATCCTGTCGTCGATGTAGAGGTACAGGTCGGGCATGTAGCTCTGGAAGACGATGCCGTTCGGCGGCACCGCGTCACGGTTCTCGGTCTTGTGCGTCGGCTTGACGGTGCCGTCCGCGCAGAACGCCGCCGCGATGTCCTGCCAGATCGGCGGCGCGTTGCCGATCACGCTGCCGAACGCGTTGTTGCTCCCGTCGTTCTTGAAGAACATCGAGTAGATGTCCCCGGCGAAGTTCTGGATCATGATGTTCGTCTCGGGGTGCGCCTTGACCTTGTCGACCCACGCCTTGACGTTGTCGTTGATGTACTTGTGGGCGATCATCGGCCGGTACCCGTGGACGCCACCGCCGATCGCGCGGACGTCCACGCAGGTCTGGTCCCCGTTCAGACGGGCCCCGCGGAAGTGCGGGAAGTAGACCTGTCCCGGCGTGTTCCCGTCGGCGTACGGGTGCGCCCGCTCGTCGTGCCCGTACTCGAGCGCGTTCTCGGTGGTGTAGTCGATGTCGGGCCGCGTGATGCCGTAGTCCGCCTCGATCGCCTCGATGATGTCCGTCACGAAGTGCGGCAGGTGGGCGTTGCCGATCCGGAGCTTGTACCCCGCCCCCTCGCTCCCGGAAATGATCTTCCCGGTGGAGTCGTCGACGATGAAGCTGACCTCGATATCACTCTTGATCTTGTAGCTGTCCTCACCCTTCAGCGCTTCGCTGGCGGGCTTCGACGGGTCCGGCCGCTGGTTGGCCATCGCCATCCACCACGGGATCGACTTGTCCGGTGCCGAGCCGTCCGCGCGCGGGGTGTATCCGCCGGCCTTGATCTCCTGGTACCACTTCTCGGCCGCGTCGTAGGTCTGCTGGCCGCTGCACTCGCCCACGGGCACGACGGTCGGGCAGCGGGCCGCGCCGGTGATGCCCACCGTGTCCGCCCCGGGGTTGTCCCAGCGCGGCCCCTTGTACGCCAGGCCCATCGCCCAGTCGTACAGGGTCTTCATGGTCCGCAGGGGCGTGTTCAGCTCCTCCGGCATGTCGGAGTTGAGGTCCTGGTTGGGGTCGAAGATCGCCGCCGCCGTCAGGGTGCGCTCGACGAAGCGGCCGTTGATCGGCTGGACCGCGACGGCGTCGTAGGCGACGTCCTTGTCCCCCGTGCCGTCCTGGGCGATGGTCGACAGCGTCACCTTGGGCTTGCCGTCGAACATGAACGCGCCCAGCGCCACCCAGCGGTTCTTGCTGCCGTTCTGGTCCAGGACGCGGGTCTTGACGCCCTTGGCGGTGTGGATCTTGTACACGGCGTACTTCTCCTGGGCGCCGTGGTCGGGCAGGTGCACCCAGATCTTCGCGGGCCCGGTGACGTTCTGGCCGAGCGTCCAGGTACCCGTGATCTTCAGCCGCTCGCCCTTGGCGTCGTCGGCGCGCGAGTGGCCGAAGTAGAAGTGACCGCCGAAACCGGCGCCGAGCTGGTGCAGGTCGACCTTGGCGGGCCACACCGTGGAGATGGTGTTCCCGTCGTGGGCCAGGCCCGCCTCACCGTCGCCGAAGTCGAGGGAGAAGGTGCCCTCGTTCGACCAGTCGCTGTTGGAGCAGCCCGGCCGTACGGAGGGCGTGCCCCCCGCCACGTCGTCGATGATCATCGACCCCGAGGGCAGGCCCGAGCGGCTGCAGTTGGGCGGATAGGCGGTGCCGTCGGCCTGTTCGGCGTCGTAGTCCGGCGAGGGGAAGCGGAAGAACTCGTTCCCGCATTCGTAGTCGCAGTCCGTCTTCCACTGCACCGACTGGTGGTACCAGCACTTGAAGTCGTCGCGGGTGCACGGTCCCTGGCCGGGCTCGTTGGCCGCGCCGTCACCGATCTTGGACGGCTCGCACCAGTTGTAGGGGCCGCAGAACAGATCCTCCGGCGGCTTCACGCGGGCGCGGTTGTACTTCGCCGACCCCTTGATGGTCGCGTCGCCCTCGGAGCCGTTCCACCAGGCGGCGCGGAACGCCGGCACCATCGTGCCCGGCGACTCCAGGAACGCCGGCGGGTGGGCGGCGAAGCCGAGCACCTTCTCGGGGTAGGGCCAGTGCTGCGGGCGTGCGGCGTCCGCGGCGTCCTCGTTGCCGAGGTTGTCCTCCATGAACGGCGTACGGCCCGCGTCCCACTCGGGGTTGGCCGGGTTGTTGGCCCAGCCCACGCCCCAGGGCTCGTTGCCGTTGACGTTCTCGTAGAACCCCGAGTTGTAGGCCCACAGCGCGAAGAACCAGTTCTCCAGCTTCGTCGGGTCGCCGTCGTGCACGGCGAGCCCTGCCCTGCGGGTGGTGTTCCACTTGTCGACCAGGATCTCCAGACCGGCGGCCACGTTCGCCGCGTAGTCCAGGGCGACCGCGCGCTGCTCGTCGTACGGGAAGGCGGCGCCGCCCTTGCCGTGCTCGCGCCCGGCCAGCCGCATGTGGTCGGTGACCTGGGTGATGCCGTAGCCGCAGTCGGCCTCGGACCAGTCCACGTCCCAGTCGTTGTCGCTGTTGCCGTCGTAGTAGTCGATGCCGTAGTAGTTGCCGATCAGCGGGTTCCCGGTCACCCCGGGGACGGCCGACCGGGCCGCCTGCCACATGTTCGACTCCTGCGTGGTGACGCCCAGCATCACCTGCGCCGGGACCCGGCCGCCGCCGTCCAGCTGGTAGTTCGAGAAGAGGCTCTGCGGCGAGTACGCCGGCATGCCGAGGTTCTTCCAGTTGGCCGGGCGGGAGGCGCCGATGTTCAGCTTCCCGGTGATCGCCTTGTTGACCGCCCACTCCACCTGACGCGGCTTCGGCTGCATCGCCTGGTTGCGCGGATCGTTGCGCGGGACGGAGCACGTGCGCTCCGACTCCACGATCTCCGTACGCGTCCCCGTCACATCTCCCGGGTCCGCGGCCGCGGCGTCAACCGCCCGCATCCCGGCCGTCTGCGTGCTCGCGCCGCTCTTGCCGCCCTTCGCGCCGGGCGCCTTGCCCGCCGTGCCGAGGAGGGGCGACGGCTCACGGGACGTCTCCCACCGCGGCGACGTGGACTTGAGGGGCGTCACGGTGAAACCGGTCTTCGCGCCGGAGTCGCGGACCGTCGCGGTGATGTTGACCGGCCGGGCGTCGAGAGCCGACTCCGGCTGGAGGTACTTCGGGGAGCCCTTGCCGTCCGCCCACACCGTCCGCTGGACGATCGTGGCGCCTGTGGTGGAGACCGTGGCGTCCTTCGACGCGCCGGCCAGGTGGGTGACGGTCTTCGGGAGGCTCTTCGCGGCCTCGACGCCACCGGTGAGGTAGACCTGGCCGCCGCGCCGGGTCAGACCCGTGTCGGCGAGCGGTCCGGAGCCGAGCTGGGCCACCTTGTTCCCGGCCCAGCGGCGCACGAGCGCCGTCTCCTGGGTCTTCAGGCTGTCGCGCTGCACGCGCTCCAGGAAGACGTACCCGCCGGCGCCGTCCTTGCTGATGCGGTACGGCACCGTGCCCGTGGTGGCGAGCTTCTTCTTCTTGCCCTCGGCGTCGACCTCGACGAGCGTGCGCCCGGAGGCCGCGGCGATCTTCCCGCCACCGGCCGGCACCGAGGAGGTGAGCTGCCCGTCCACCACGACGGGACGGCTCACCGTGCCGGTCGCCGCGTCCACGCGGATCAGCCGTGTCTGCTTCTTGTCCTCACCCGGGGACTGCGTCAGCACGGCCTCCTCACCGGTGCCGCACCCCGGGTTGTAGTACGACAGCGACGCGTTGACCTTCAGTTTGGTCACCGCGCCGGTGACCAGGTCGACCACGGCGGTGAAACCACCGCGCGCCATCAGTGCCGGGTCGTTGGTGAAGCTGCGCGGGGCGTAGACGACCACGGCGCGCTTGCCGGAGCCGGTGACGCACACGTTGCCGATCCACTGGTCGGCGTCGAAGCCGGGCTCGGCCAGCGAGGCCAGCGTCTGCCACGCGTACCCGCTCTTCTCCGTGGCGGTCAGCAGGTGGAAGCCCTGGGCGTCGCCGGTGCTGGTCCAGGCGATGTCGGCCGACTTCAGGTAGTCGTCGCCGAGCACCTCCGCACGGTCCGCACCGGGCACCGAGTCCGGTGCGGGGGCGGCGGCCGGTGCGGACTCGCGGGGCGCGGGCTCGTCGGCCCAGGCAACGCTCTGCAGCAGACCCGCCAGCAGTCCGCCGGCCGTCAGCAGCGCCAGCGGTGCTCTGACGCGTCTGCGTCCGCCGGATCGTGGGGCGGGTCCCGTACGAGACCTGCCGTGATCGCGTACTGTCAACGATTCGTCCTTTCCGTGCTGGGCATGACTGAAGGAAATGGACATACGTCGACGCGAAAAGCGGCCGTCACGCTGCTTTCCGCGTCGTCGAATTCAGAAGGACGCCTTCAGGACGCCTTCAGGACGCCTTCAGGACACCCTCTCGGGGAATTTCAGCCACAGTGGACGTTCTGCCACTGGTCGCCGACGATTTTGTTGTACGCCGGGTCGGCGACCCAGCCGGAGAGGGTGATGCACTTGCCGTTGGAATTGGTGACCGTGGCGGGACCGGCGTACTGGGTGAAGTAGCCCTCGTCCTTGTCGCTGTCGCCGCTGTGCCACAGCTTGACGTCCATGTAGTGCCGCTGACCTGCGTACTTCTTGGTCATGTTGATGACACAGTTGGTCCCGCCGTTGGCGCTGGAGTAGTAGAGGTAGATCGACCCCCACGTGCTCCCGTTCTCGTCCTTGATGTTGTACGTGTCGATCTGCGAACCCGGGCATCCGTAAGCCTCGGCGGCAGCCGACGCCGACGGGGCGGCCACGAGGTTGAGCCCGGCCGCTACGAGAAGACCGGACAGGAGCGCAGCGGTTCTGCGCATGGTGGTACCCCCACTTGTGTCGATCGGGCACGACTGGTCACACACGTTCCGTGCACAATTCGATCAGGCTCGACAATGCGGCTCAACCGTCGACGGGAAAGTCGGCGTCATTACGCCAAGGAAAGGCGACGGGAGCAATCGCCGGACAGGGGAAACAGGAAAAAGAGAAGAAACGGCCCGGAATGCGACGCAGAGGGGACAGAACGCACAAAGCACTGCGCCTGCCCCGGGGCTCCGGAAGACAGGACCCAGGACAGGCGCAGGGACGAGGCGGGCGGCACACAGGGACGGCGCGCGCGGCTCTTCTCAGCCGGCCGGCAGCTTCGTGACCTCAGCAGGCCGGCAGCTTCTTGACCTCAGCCGGCCAGCAGCTTCTTGACCGCGGCGGCCACCCGGCCGCCCTCGGCCTGCCCGGCCACCTTCGGGTTCACGATCTTCATGACGGCACCCATGGCCCGCGGCCCCTCGGCACCGGCCGCCTTGGCCTCCTCGACGGCCTGGGCGACGATCGCGTTCAACTCGTCGTCGGACAGCTGCTTGGGCAGGTAGGCGGCAAGCACCTCCCCCTCCGCCTTCTCCCGCTCAGCCTGCTCGGGGCGGCCGCCCTGGGCGAAGGCGTCGGCGGCCTCGCGGCGCTTCTTCGCCTCGCGCGTGATCACCTTCTGCACCTCGTCGTCGGAGAGCTCCCGCTTCTCCTTCCCCGCGACCTCCTCCTTGGTGATCGCGGCGAGCGTCAGCCGGAGCGTCGAGGAGCGCAGCTCGTCCCGCTCCTTGATGGCGGCGTTGAGGTCGTCGTGCAGCTTCGACTTGAGCGTGGTCATGGGTGCGATTGTCGCAGGTGCGACGGGAAGGACGCCCGCTGATTTACGGGGCCCCGCGACCGTGCCCCGTGCGGTCGGCTCCCGCCACCGCTTCTGACACGATGGACGTATGCGCGCGCGATACGGAGTACCCCTGGGAATCACGGCGGTCGGCGCCGCCGGTCTGGTCTACGCGGCGGGCTTCGAGGCCCGCTCGTTCCGCCTTCGGCGGGTGACGCTCCCCGTCCTGCCCTCCGGGATGCGCCCGCTGCGCGTGCTCCAGGTCTCCGACATCCACATGGTCGGCGGACAGCGCAAGAAGCAGCGCTGGCTTCGTTCGCTGGCCGGACTGCGGCCCGACTTCGTGATCAATACCGGCGACAACCTGTCCGACCCCGAGGGCGTCCCCGAGGCGCTGGACGCGCTGGGCCCCCTGATGGAGTTCCCGGGCGCGTACGTCTTCGGCTCCAACGACTACTACGGCCCCAAGCTCCGCAACCCCGCCCGGTACCTGGTCGAGAAGGTCCAGGGACGCCACGGGCTGAACGGCAACGCGCCCGCCGTCGGCGCCGTCCACAACCCGTGGGAGGACCTGCGGGACGGTTTCGACGCCGCGGGCTGGCAGAACCTCACGAACACGCGGGGCACGCTGAAGGTCGAGGGGGTGTCCATCGAGCTGACCGGCCTCGACGACCCGCACATCAAGCGGGACCGGTACGCGGAGGTCGCGGGCGGCCCGTCGGGGGCGGCGGACTTCTCGATGGGCGTGGTCCACGCGCCCTACCTGCGCGTCCTCGACTCCTTCACGGCGGACGGCTACCCCCTGATCCTCGCCGGCCACACCCACGGCGGCCAGCTCTGCATCCCCTTCTACGGAGCGCTGGTCACCAACTGCGACCTGGACACGGACCGCGTGAAGGGCCTGTCCACGCACACGGCCGAGGGCCGTACGGCCTACCTCCACGTGTCCGCGGGCTGCGGCACCAACCGCTACACCCCCGTCCGCTTCGCCTGCCCGCCGGAGGCGACGCTGCTGACACTGGTGGGACGCGAGCAGCAGGCGTAACCCACTCGGACCACCCACATGGTCCGATATGTCCGGCCTCCCTAGCGTGAGGCCATGACAGCTCCGATACCCAGGGAAATCCCGGACCTGCCCGCGGTGCCGCGTCCGCCCAGGCTCCTGCCCTCACCGGTCCCGGCGAGCGCGGTCCTGACCCCGGTCCGGCGCCCGCTGGCCGCCGGCTTCCGCCTGCTCACCGCGCTGCTGGCGCTGACCGGCGCGGCGCTCGAACTGACCCTCGGCGGACCGGTCCTGCGCTCCATGAGCTCCTTCGCGGTCCAGAGCAGCATCGTGCTGGCGCTGGTCACGCTCGCCTCGGCCCGCCGCGCCTGGTCCGCCGGGCGCCCCGTGTCCGGCGCCGTGACAGGCGCGGCGCTGCTCTACGCCCTCGTCGCCGGCCTGGTGCACCACTCACTCCTCGCCAACGCGGCGAGCCCCTTCGCCCTGGCCGACGCCGACGGCACGGGCCGGCACACCGTCGCCGTCCACCTGATGTGCACGGCGGCACCGGCCGCCGCGGCCCTGGACTGGCTCCTGCTCACCGGCCGCGGCCGCCTGCACCTGCGCCAGACCGCCACGTGGCTCCTCTACCCCCTGGCCTACCTGGGCTTCTCCCTGGCACGCGGCGAACTCCTCCTCCCCGGCACCGAGGACCGTTACCTCTACCCCTTCCTCGACGTCGACCAGCACGGCTACAGGGGCGTCCTCGGCAACGCCCTCCTCCTCGGCCTCGCCGTCCACGCCCTGGCCGTCCTCCTCGTCGCCCTGGACCACATCCGCCCGGACCCGCTGCGTCGGCGCTGGTAAACCCGATTTCGTGTCCGGGCGCCGGTGGGCTAAAGTAAACGACGTCGCCGCGACGAGCAGCGACAATCGGGGTGTGGCGCAGCTTGGTAGCGCGCTTCGTTCGGGACGAAGAGGTCGTGGGTTCAAATCCCGCCACCCCGACAGTGAAGAAAAGGTCTCAGCCTACTCGCGTGAGTAGGCTGAGGCCTTTTTCGTTCGGCACCACACCCGTTGGCGCGGACGTTCCGGCCCGTCACCCGGTCCGCGCGTAGTGGAAGACCACGTCCGCACCGTCCCGCGCCGGCCGCAGCACGACGGCCCGGCCGGTCCCCCGTGAGCCTCCGGTGACGGCTTCGGCCTTGCCCGTGGGCGCCGCCATGCCCTCTCCCTCCTCGATGACTCGGATGACTCGGCCGTTACGAGCCGCACCCCTACCCATCCTCACCATGGGTTGCATGACCATGCGAAGTGATGCATACTTTTTCCATGTCCAAAGTCCTCACCTCCCTGCCCACCGGTGAGCGCGTCGGTATCGCCTTCTCCGGCGGCCTCGACACCTCCGTCGCGGTCGCGTGGATGCGCGACAAGGGCGCCGTGCCGTGCACCTACACCGCTGACATCGGTCAGTACGACGAGCCCGACATCGCCTCGGTGCCCGGCCGTGCCAAGACCTACGGCGCCGAGATCGCGCGTCTGGTCGACTGCCGTGCGGCACTGGTCGAGGAGGGACTGGCCGCGCTGACCTGCGGGGCGTTCCACATCCGCTCCGGCGGGCGGGCGTACTTCAACACCACGCCGCTCGGCCGCGCCGTCACCGGCACGCTGCTGGTGCGGGCCATGCTCGAGGACGACGTCCAGATCTGGGGCGACGGCTCGACCTTCAAGGGCAACGACATCGAGCGGTTCTACCGCTACGGCCTGCTCGCCAACCCGCACCTGCGGATCTACAAGCCCTGGCTGGACGCGGACTTCGTGACCGAACTGGGCGGCCGCAAGGAGATGTCGGAGTGGCTGCTCGCCCACGGCCTGCCCTACCGGGACTCCACGGAGAAGGCGTACTCCACCGACGCCAACATCTGGGGCGCCACCCACGAGGCCAAGACCCTGGAGCACCTCGACACCGGCGTGGAGACCGTGGAGCCCATCATGGGCGTGCGGTTCTGGGACCCGTCGGTCGAGATCGCCACCGAGGACGTCACCATCGGCTTCGACCAGGGCCGCCCGGTGTCGATCAACGGCAAGGAGTTCGCCTCCCCCGTCGAGCTGGTGATGGAGGCCAACGCCATCGGCGGCCGCCACGGCATGGGCATGTCCGACCAGATCGAGAACCGGATCATCGAGGCCAAGAGCCGCGGCATCTACGAGGCGCCCGGCATGGCCCTCCTGCACGCCGCCTACGAGCGCCTCGTCAACGCGATCCACAACGAGGACACCCTCGCCCAGTACCACACCGAGGGCCGCCGGCTCGGCCGGCTGATGTACGAGGGCCGCTGGCTGGACCCGCAGTCGCTGATGATCCGCGAGTCGCTCCAGCGGTGGGTCGGCTCGGCCGTCACCGGCGAGGTCACCCTACGGCTGCGGCGCGGTGAGGACTACTCGATCCTCGACACGACCGGCCCGGCCTTCAGCTACCACCCGGACAAGCTGTCGATGGAGCGCACCGAGGACTCCGCGTTCGGCCCCGTGGACCGGATCGGCCAGCTCACCATGCGCAACCTCGACATCGCCGACTCCCGCGCCAAGCTGGAGCAGTACGCAGGGCTCGGCCTCATCGGCACCGGCAGCCCCGCCATCGGCGCCGCGCAGGCCGCCGCGACCGGGCTGATCGGCGCCATGCCCGAGGGCGGCGCCGAGGCCATCGCCTCGCGCGGCGAGGTCTCCGGTGACGACGAACTGCTGGACCGCGCCGCGATGGAGTCCGGCACGGACTGATCACCGTCCCGCACGGCCACGGGCCGGTCCGATGCCTTCGAGGTGTCGGACCGGCCCTTCGCCGTTCGCCCGCCACCTTGCCCTGGCTATCGAAATTCAATAGCTTTCCATCGCTGGTCGATGGATGGAGGGGTGATGGGACAGCTGACCGTGCTCGCGCTGCGAGCCGTGATCGGGGCGCTGCTCGCCGGTTCGGTGTTCGTCCAGGCGGTGATGGTGCCGCTGCTGGCCAAGGACTTCCGCGGAGCCGACCCGGACCTGGTGGCCGCGCGGACCCCGGTGCTCGTGATCACCGTCCTGTGTGTCGTCGCGGCACAGATCGTCCTGGTCTGCGTGTGGCGGCTGGTCACCATGGTGCGCCGCGGGACGGTGTTCTCCCCGGGCGCCTTCCGCTACGTGCACATCGTGATCGGCGCCTTCGTGGCGGCCGCGCTCCTGGTGTTCGCGCTCGGGGTCGTCCTCGCACCGGGCGAGGCCGTCGCCCCGGGCATCGTCCTGCTGCTGGGCGGGGTCGCCCTCGCGGTCCTGGGCATCGCGCTGGTCGTGCTCGTCCTGCGGATGCTCCTCGCCCAGGCCGTCGCACGCGACGTCGAGGCCTCGCGGATGCAGGCCGAGCTCGCCGAGGTGATCTGATGCCGATCGTGGTCGACATCGACGTGATGCTGGCCCGGCGCAAGATGTCCGTGGGCGAGCTCGCGGAACGCGTCGGCATCACCCCCGCCAACCTGGCGGTCCTCAAGAACGGCCGCGCCAAGGCCGTACGCTTCGCGACGCTCGCCGCGCTCTGCGAGGCGCTCCGGTGCCAGCCCGGGGACCTGTTGCGCTGGGAGGCCGAGGAGGGCGAAGACGCCGGGGACGCCGGGAGCGCCGCAGGCGTGGGGAGCTCCGTGGGCGCCTGACACCGGGGGGCCGGGGCCGTCTCCGGTGGTCAAGGGGAGCGGGAAGGGCGCACTCTGGGAGAAGATCTCCTGGCCCACGCCGACCACGGCACCCACCGGGAAGGACCGACCAGATGATCATCTTCGGCACCAAGGGATACCTCTACCAGCTCGCGATACTCACGCTGGTCTGCCGCTCCTGCAACACCCCCTCCGCGCACACGCTCAGGAAGCGCGTCGTCAAGTTCACCCTGTTCTTCGTGCCGCTGTTCCCCTTCTCCACGAAGTACGCGCTCCAGTGCACGTTCTGCGGCGCCGAGCAGCAGGTGACCAAGGAGCAGGCCGAGCAGCTCCTGGCCCAGTCCGCGGCCTCCCAGGGCGGGGCGGCGTACGGGCAGCCGCAGCAGCAGCCGTACCGGTCGTAGGCGCCCCTAGCAGCCCCGGGCGGGGGCTCGCGTTGCCGGATTCCGGCAGCGCTGACTACCCTCTCGTTGCCGGACACCGCGCATCGGGCGGGACCGGCAGGGGAGGCGCCGAGTGGGGGAACAGCAGGAGGCGTACCTGACCGGGTACGCCGAGATCCTCGCGCAGGTCGCCGGCACGGGACGCCGGCTGAACCGCGACGAGCTGGAGGAACGGCGGCGGCTCGGTGAGCAGGCCGCGGAAGAGGGTCACAGCCTGCGCACCCTCGTCCGGGGGCATCTGGACGCCACGCGCGTCTGCTGGCCCGGCGCGGCGGGCAGCGGGGGCACGACCGACAGCGTGCTCGGCGCCGTCGGCCAGGCCGTGGACGCCTTCGCCGAGGGGTACGAACGCGCGCAGCGTCTCGCCGTACGGCAGGAGGAGGCGGCGCGGCGGGAGTTCATCGACGACCTGCTCTACGGACGCAGCGACCTGGGTCGGCTCGCGGAGCGGGCGGAACGTTTCGGCCTGGTGCTGTCCCGGGACCACGCCGTGGCGGTCGCGCAGGGACCGGACACCTACGACGACACCTCGACCGTCACCCGGCTCGTGGAGACCGCGCTCATCTCCCGCTTCGGCGACCGGCGGATCCTGATCACCACCAAGAACGGCCGGCTCATCTGTATCGCGCCCGGCGACCAGGACGACGTCCTCGCCTTCTTCGCGAAGCAGGCCTACGCCGCCACGGAGGGCAGCCGGGTGGCCATCGGCCGGCCCCGCAGCGGCGCGGGCGGCGTGGTGCACAGCTACGAGGAGGCGCTGAGCACCCTCGAACTCGCCGACCGCCTCGACCTCGACGAACCCGTGGTGCGCGCCGTGGACCTGCTGGTCTACCCGGTGCTCACCCGTGACCGGCAGGCCATGGCCGACCTCGTGCTGAGCGTGCTGGGTCCGCTGCGGGACGCCCGGGGCGGCGCCGAGCCGCTGCTGCAGACCCTGGAGGTGTACTTCGACTCGGGGTGCACCGCCGCCGAGGCCGCGCGGCGTCTCGCGCTCAGTGTGCGGGCGCTGACCTACCGGCTGGACCGCATCCACCAGCTGACCGGGGCCAACGCCGCCGATCCCATGCACCGTTACACCCTGCAGACCGCGGTCATCGGGGCCCGGCTGCTGGGCTGGCCGGCCGAGGAGATCTGACCGGGGGCGACGGCCGAAGACCAGCGACGGTGCGGGCGGCACGTCCCCCGTCCCCCGTGGGACCCGGTCCGAGCGACCCGGTCCTGCGTGCCGTCCCCCTCCCGCCCGTCGCTGAGCTTCGGTGAAACGCATCGTCACACGGGAGGTGACGATCCGTCACTGCCGGTCTCCGGCAAACTTCGAGCGTCTTCCATGCCGCCCTCACGCCCTGGAACCGGCCGGACGGGCCGGGCAGTCTTGTCCGTCGTGGTGAGCGTTCCGAACCAGGTTCCGGCGGGCGGTGTGCCCGGCGACGCGTCCGCGCACATGGTGGTGTGCGGCGACGACGGGCTGGCGCACCGGCTCGCGGCCGAGCTGCGCGGGGTCTACCGCGAGCAGGTCACGCTCGTCGTCCCGCCCTCCGGGCGCCAGGCGCGCCAGCCCGTGGTGGGCCGGGCGCGTGCGGCCTCGGCGGCGCTGCTGGACCGCTTCAACGCGGCCGTCAACCGGACGGGCAACGGTGCCGGCAACGGCTCGGGCGGCAACGCGTCGGGCGGTGGCGACGCGGGCGGCGCCGGGCGTGAACTGGAGGCCGCCGAACCGACCGAGGAGGTTCTCGCCGAGGCCGGGGTGGACCGGGCCGCCGCGCTCGCCCTCGTCTACGACGACGACGAGACCAACATCCGCGCCGCCCTCACCGCCCGCCGGCTCAACCCACGGCTGCGGCTCGTGCTGCGCCTGTACAACCGGCGGCTCGGCCGGCACATCGAGTCGCTCCTCGACCAGAGCGCCGCGCTGGCGACCGGCGGCAGCCGCGACCCGGGCCTGGACGGTGCCGGCACCTCCACGACCGTGCTGTCCGACGCCGACACGGCCGCACCCGCCCTCGCGGCGACCGCGCTCGTCGGCACCAGCAAGGTCGTCGAGACGGACGGACTGCTGCTGCGCGCGGTGGAACGCCAGCCCCCGCGTCCGGGGGAGGTGGCCGATCCGGGGCTGTGCACCCTCGCCCTGCTGTCCGCCACGAGCAACGACCCGGCCGGGGCCGACGGTTCGGAGGGGAGCGGCGAGCAGGCGCCGCAGCTGCTGCCCGACGAGGATGCGGTGGCGGCGGCCACCGGGCGCGGCACCGTCGTCCTGGAGCAGGTGGCGTACTCCGGGCCGCCGCTGCCCGTCGTACGGGCCGGGGTGCCGCCCTTCGCGTCCCTGTTCTCGCGGCGGCTGCGATGGTCGCTGGCCGGGCTGGGGGCCTGCGTGGTCGCGCTCGCCGTCGCGCTGATGGTGATCACCCGCGACCATCCGCTGCACGCGACGTACGTGACGCTCCTCGACCTGTTCGCCATCAACGACCCCGCGCACAACGAGGACTCCGGGCGGCAGATCCTCCAGCTGCTGTCCGGCTTCGTGGGACTGCTGATGCTGCCGGTGCTGCTGGCGGCGGTGCTGGAGGCGCTCGGGACCTTCCGCAACGCGTCGGCGCTGCGGAAGCCGCCGCGCGGGCTGAGCGGGCACGTCGTGCTGCTCGGGCTCGGCAAGATCGGCACGCGGGTGCTGACCCGGCTGCGGGAGATGGACATCCCCGTCGTGTGCGTCGAGGGGGATCCCGAGGCGCGTGGGATGGCCACGGCGCGGCGGCTGCGGGTGCCGGTGGTGCTCGGGGACGTCACGCAGGAGGGGGTGCTGGAGGCGGCCAAGATCCACCGGGCGCATTCGTTGCTCGCGCTGACCAGTGTGGACACCACGAACCTCGAGGCGGTGCTGTACGGGAGGTCCGTGCGGCCCGATCTGCGGGTGGTGCTGCGGCTGTACGACGACGACTTCGCGACGGCGGTGTACCGGACGCTGCGCGGGGCGCACCCGGGGGCGCTGACCCGCAGCCGGAGTGTGACGCATCTGGCGGCGCCGGCGTTCGCCGGGGCGATGATGGGGCGGCAGATCCTGGGGGCGATCCCCGTGGAGCGGCGGGTGCTGCTGTTCGCGGCGGTGCGGGTGGCGGGGCATCCGCAGCTGGAGGGCAAGACGGTGGGGGAGGCGTTTCGGGCGGGGGCTTGGCGGGTGCTGGCCCTGGAGGTGCCGGAGACCTCCGGTGGGGGGCAGGTGGAGGGGGTGCGGGAGCCTCGGTTGGTGTGGGATCTGCCGGGGACGTATGTGCTGCGGGGGGAGGATCGGGTGGTACTGGCGGCTACGCGGCGGGGGCTGGCGGAGTTGCTGGGGCGGCGGGGTGCGGTGCGGCGGGCGGACGTGTAGGGGCTCCCACCTGCAACCCCGCCAGGGGGCTCCGGCCCCCTGGACCCCCGGCCTGTGCCCACCCACCACCCGACTCGGCCGGCCAAGAGGGCACCCTCAGGCCCCGGCTCGGTCGGCCGAGAAGGCACCCTCAGCTCGGCTCGGTCGGCCGAGAAAGCCCCCCGGCCAGGGATCGGTCCTCGGCCGGGGAGGTGCCCCGAGCCCCTACGGCCGTGGCAGGTGTCTCGATGCGAAGTCCAGTTCCAGGGCCACCTGCTTGATGCGTTCGTCGACGACCAGGGAGCCGTGGCCCGCGTCGTAGCGGTAGACCTCGTGGACTGCTCCCCTTGCCTCCAGGCGCTCCACGTAGTTCTCGATCTGACGGATCGGGCAGCGCGGGTCGTTGACGCCCGCGGAGATGTAGACCGGGGCCTTGACCTGGTCGACGTAGGTCAGGGGCGAGGACGCCTCGAAGCGGTCGGGGACCTCCTCGGGGGTGCCGCCGAGCAGCGTGCGGTCCAGGGCCTTCAGTCCCTCCATCTCGTCGTGGTACGCGGTGACGTAGTCGGCGACCGGGACGGCGGCGATGCCCAGGGTCCACGCGTCGGGCTGGGTGCCGAGGCCGAGAAGGGTGAGGTAGCCGCCCCAGGAGCCGCCGGTGAGGATCAGGCGGGCGGGGTCGGCGAGGCCGGAGCTGACCGCCCATTCCCGCACCGCCGCGATGTCCTCCAGCTCGATGAGGCCGACCCGGTGCTTGAGGGCGTCCGTCCAGGCCCGGCCGTATCCCGTCGAGCCGCGGTAGTTGACGCGGACCACCGCGTACCCGTGGTCGACCCAGGCGGCCGGGCCCGCGGCGAAGGAGTCGCTGTCGTGCCAGGTCGGTCCGCCGTGGATGTCGAAGACGGTCGGCAGCGGGCCGGTCGCGCCCGCCGGCTTCTGGACCAGGGCGTGGACGCGGCCGCCGGGGCTCTCCACCCACACGTCCTCCACCGGCACCGAGCCGGGCGACTTCATGCCGGGCGGGTCCAGGACGGTCCGGCCGGTCGTGGAGCGCACCGCCGACGGCTCGGCGGCCGACGACCAGAGGTACTCCACGCTGCCGTCGGGGCGGGCCGTCGCGCCGGAGACGGTGCCCGCCGGGGTCTCGATCTCCACCAGTTCACGGGCGGCGAAGTCGTAGCGGAACAGCTCGCTGCGGGCCTCGAAGCCGTGCACGATCAGCAGGGCGCTGCCGTCCGGATACCACTCGGCGCTCACGTCGCCGGGCAGCTCCAGTGCGAGGTCCGTCTGCTCGCCCGTCGCCACGTCCCACACCAGGGGCTCCCAGCGGCCCCGGCGCTGGTGCCCGATGAGCAGCCGGGTGTCGCCGTCGACGGGGGCGAAGCCCAGCACCTCCAGGCCCAGCTCCTGCTCGCCGCCCTCGGTGTCGTCGAGCTCGGCGACCGTCGTGCCGTCGGGGCGCAGGACGCGCAGCGCGGAGTGCATGGCGTCGCCGTGCTCGGTGTGCTCGATCGCGATCAGCGTGCCGTCGTGGGAGAGGTCGCCGACGCCCGCCGACTCGCGGTGGCGGTAGATCTCCACCGGGGCGGCCCCGGTGTGCGCGAGGTGGATCGTCGTCCCGTCCTCGTCGGTCGAGCGGCCGATCACCGCCGTCCGCCCGTCCCGGCCGAGGGCGAGACCCGCCGGGTAGGACGGGTCGAGGCCCGGCACCGCCAGCTCGTCCTCGCCGCCCACGAAGGGCTGGCGGCGCCAGACGCCGAACTCGTCGCCGTCCTTGTCGTCGAACCACCAGATCGACTCGCCGTCCGGGGAGAGCACGCCGTCCGTGGTGCCGTTGGGCCGGTTCGTGACCTGCCGCTGCTCGCCGGTCGCCCGGTCCCAGGCGTACAGCTCGTACGTCCCCGTCGCGTTCGACACGAACAGGGCGTGGTCCGGCGCGTCCTCGGCCCAGTCGGGCAGCGAGACCCGCGGCGCCCGGAAGCGCTTCTCCCAGTCCGGCATCCCCTCCCCCTGCACCCGTACGCCCCGCGTGTCCTGCTGATCCGGTGAGACGGACCCGTTGCTCTCAGTCATGGCCCCATAGTGCCCCGCCGCGCCGACAAAGCGCAGATCAGATCCCCAGCCTGTGGAAAACTTCGCTCGCACCTCGCCCGTGTCCCGCTCGTCCACAGCCCCGCGGGCCGGACACCCGGGCAGGCCCCGTACCGTGGAGGGCGTGTACCGGTTTCTGCTGACCCCCCGATGGTGGGGAATCAACGTCTTCGTCGTGCTCGCCATCCCCTTCTGCATCTTCATGGGGTCCTGGCAGCTGGGCCGGTTCGAGGACCGGGTGCAGGACCACAACAGCGCCACCACCCAGGCGGAGTCCGCCCGGCACGAGGCGGCCCGCCCGCTGGCCGAGCTGCTGCCCGTGGACAAGGCCACGGTCGGCAAGCAGGTCACCGCGCGCGGCCGGTACGGCGAGCAGTTGCTCGTGCCGGACCGGAAGCTGGACGACCGGCAGGGCTACTACGTGCTCACGCTGCTGCGCACCGACGCCGGCCAGGCGCTGCCCGTCGTACGGGGCTGGCTGCCCGGCGATCCCGACCCGGCGAAGGTCCCGGCCGCGCCGGCCGGCGAGGTCACCGTCACCGGCGCGCTCCAGGCGTCCGAGACGCCCGGCGACAACGGCGTCAGCGCCCGCTCCGGGTGGCCCGAGGGCCAGACCGGCGCGATCAGCGCGGCGACCCTGGTGAACCTCGTGCCGTACGACGTCTACGACGCCTGGGTCACGCTCAACCAGGGCGACTCCGGGATGCGGGCCGTGCCGGTGAGCGCGCCGCAGAACACCGGCCTGGACCTGAAGGCCTTCCAGAACCTCGGCTACACGGCCGAGTGGTTCGCCTTCGTGGGCTTCGTCGTCTTCATGTGGTTCCGGCTGCTGCGCCGCGAGACGGAGCTCGCCCGGGACGCCGAGCTGGGCCTGGTCCCGGACGGGGACGAGCAGGAGGACGAGGACCGGGACGCGATCGCCGACGGCGGCGACGCCCGCCGCAGCCCGTCCGGCGTCTGACCACGGGCGCCTCCGGGCACCGCCCCGGCGCCCGCTCACGTCACGTGCCGGCCAGCACTCCCGTCCAGTACACCGTCCCCGCGCACGCGTTGGGCACCGTGATCGCGGCCGGTCCCGCGCCGCCCTCCGGGGAGTACGAGACCGTCACGCTCCCGTCGGCCGCGCCCTCCTCGGTGATCAGCTGAGTCGTCGTGCCGGTGTCGCCGCCCGTGGACGTGCCCGCGCCGGCCGTCGGCTCCTGGGTGGTGGGCGACGGGTCGGGCGTCGGATCGCCGGAGCCGCCTCCCGTGCTGCCGCCGCCTGTGGTCGGGCAGGTCTCCGAGGGCACCCAGGCGAACTGCACCTCGTAGGAGGCACCGGACGCCAGCGTCAGCGCCGCGGACTCCAGCGACGGGTCGGGCAGCGCGGCAGCGGCATCGCCGGCCGCGTGCCGTGCCGTGCCGATCTTTGCCGGGTCAGCCGCGCCCTGCGGGGTGGCGGCCACGCTGCCGGGACCGGCGACGGTGCAGCTGCCCGAGGAGACGTTGGTGACGCGGAAGGAGCCGTAGACGGCGCCCGCCGAGTCGGGGGCGGCGCTGCTCGCGACGGCCGGGCCGAGCTGCTGGGCCGCGCACAGCGGCAGGTCGGCGGGGCTGCTGGCGGAGGGCCCGGCACCGGTGGCCGACCCCGTGGCGGAGCCGGTCTCCTCGTCCGTCGGCCGCTCCTTCGGGTCCGCCGTCTCCTTGCCCTCGTGCTGCCCGGAGGAACCGGCGATGCCGTTCTGGCCGCCCGCAGGGTCCTTGCCCTGGCTGGTGCCGCCCTGCGCCTGCGAGGCGTTGCCCGCCACGGACGGATCGGCACCGGGACCGGTGGCGCCCGACACGTGGACGAGGGCCGGAACCGCCGTGCCGATGAACAGGGCGGCGGCCGCCATGCCGACGACAGCCTGTCGCTTGCGGGCCCGCCGGGCCGGTACCGCCCGGCGCAGGTGCTCCAGGGTGCCGTCGCTCGGCTCGATGTCCTGTACGGCGCCTTGCAGCAGCCTGCGCAGCGCCAGCTCGTCGGGGGCGAGCCCGGCGGGCCCCTGAGTGTCGGGGGTGTCGGGGCCCTGATCGGCGGGGCCGTGGTTCACAGTTCCGTTCCCAGCGTGCGTGTGCTTCGGCTCTTGCCCGGTCGGCTCGGCCGGCTCGTGATCCTCGGGGGCGTCACGCCGTGCCTCGTTGCCGTCGCTCATGCCGGCGCCTCCATGGCCACCCTGAGCGCCGCGATGCCACGGGAACCGTACGCCTTCACCGAGCCCAGCGATATTCCGAGCGTCTCGGCGACCTGAGCCTCGGTCATGTCGGCGAAGTACCGCAGGACCAGGACCTCGCGCTGGCGGCGCTGAAGTCCCTTCATCGCCTTGATCAGGGAGTCGCGCTCCAGCTGGTCGTAGGCGCCCTCCTCCGCGCTCGCCATGTCCGGCATGGGCTTGGAGAGCAGCTTGAGACCGAGGATGCGGCGACGCAGCGCCGAGCGCGAGAGATTGACGACGGTCTGCCGCAGGTACGCCAGCGTCTTCTGGGGGTCGCGCACGCGTTTGCGCGCCGAGTGGACGCGGATGAACGCCTCCTGGACGACGTCCTCGCAGGATGCGGTGTCGTCGAGGAGGAGAGCGGCGAGACCGAGCAGCGACCGGTAGTGGGCACGGTAGGTCTCGGTGAGATGGTCGACGGTGGTGCCCGCCGCCACGACGTCCTCGGCGCCGTCACGCTGATTCGGGAGGCGGGCCGGCCGCGCTGCGGGCATCGGCGCGATCACCGGCATGCCACCGGCCGCGCCGACCGCACGGGGACGGACGGGCCGGACGGGTGCCCGTACGACGGGGCCACGCGCTGCGGTGAATTCGAGTACCTCTGCCACGCCAGTTGGACACGTCCGCCCCCGTGAGGGTTGTACGTGCCGGGCGTCACGTTCCGGAGTCTGCCGGGCGGCCACCCGGCCGACGGTGCGTCATAGGCCCTCATCGTCCCGCTCTTCCCCTATGTCCCATGTGAACGAGCGTCCCCACGCCCGCCCTCGGCGTCCCCACGCCGATCCACGCGCCCCGCGCCCTGAATGGGTGACCGCAAAGACGCTCCCCGCCCTCCGCACGGTTGCGGGGGCGGGGAGGAAATCCTCTGACGCCGCAGGTGCCGGGTACAAGTGGTCCGGACCTGGTTCCGGATCACATCTCCCTCATGGATCCTACAAACGAACCTCACAGCGACCGGGGCTTTTTGCCCCGCCCTGCCCGTCCGGCCCGTTCAGCGGAGCTCGGCCGCGACCAGCTCCGCGATCTGCGCGGTGTTCAGCGCTGAGCCCTTGCGCAGGTTGTCGCCGCAGACGAAGAGTTCGAGCGCCGTCGGGTCGTCCAGGGCCCGGCGTACCCGGCCGACCCAGGTCGGGTCGGTGCCGACCACGTCGGCGGGGGTGGGGAACTCACCGGCGGCCGGATCGTCGAAGAGGACGACGCCGGGCGCGGTGGCCAGGATCTCCCGCGCCCTGTCGACGGTGACCTCGCCCTCGAAACGGGCGTGGACGGTCAGGGAGTGGGTCGTCACCACCGGGACCCGTACGCACGTCACCGCCACCGGCAGCCGCGGCAGTCCGAGGATCTTGCGGGACTCGTCCCGCACCTTCATCTCCTCCGACGACCAGCCGTCCTCGCGCAGCGAACCGGCCCACGGCACGACGTTCAGCGCGACCGGCTCCGGGAACGGCCCGGTGTCGTCGCCGACGGCCCGCCGCACGTCACCGGGGTGGGTGCCCAGCTCGGTCCCGGCGACCAGCGCCAGCTGGCGGCGCAGCGTGTCCACGCCGTCCCGCCCGGCCCCGCTCACCGCCTGGTACGAGGAGACGACCAGCTCGCGCAGCCCGAACTCGGCGTGCAGCGCGCCCAGCGCGACGATCATGGACAGCGTCGTGCAGTTGGGGTTGGCGACGATGCCGCGCGGCCGCATCCGCAGCGCGTGCGGATTGACCTCGGGCACGACGAGGGGCACGTCCGGGTCCAGCCGGAACGCGCCCGAGTTGTCGACCACCACCACGCCCTTGGCGGCGGCGACCGGCGCCCACTGCGCGGAGACCTCGTCGGGGACGTCGAACATGGCGACGTCGACCCCGTCGAAGGCCTCCTCGGTGAGCGCCACGACCTCGACCTCCTCACCGCGCACGGCCAGCTTGCGGCCGGCCGAGCGGGGGGAGGCGATCAGACGGATGTCGCCCCAGATGTCCGCGTGCTGGGACAGGATCTGGAGCATCACCGAACCGACGGCGCCGGTCGCTCCGACGACGGCCAGGGTCGGCCGTCCGGTGCGCCCGGCGCCTTGGATGCCGGACATCAGCGCCCGGTGCCCCCGTAGACGACGGCCTCGTCGCTGTCGGAGTCCAGGCCGAAGGCGGTGTGCACGGCGCGCACGGCCTCGTTCACGTCGTCCTTGCGGGTGACGACCGAGATGCGGATCTCGGAGGTCGAGATCAGCTCGATGTTCACGCCCGCGTCGGACAGCGCGGTGAAGAAGTCGGCGGTGACGCCCGGGTTGGTCTTCATCCCGGCGCCGACCAGCGAGATCTTGCCGATCTGGTCGTCGTAGCGCAGCGAGTCGAAGCCGATGCCGGAGCGGTTCTTCTCCAGGGCGTCGATGGCCTTGCGGCCCTCGGACTTCGGCAGGGTGAAGGAGATGTCCGTCAGGCCCGTGCTGGCGGCGGACACGTTCTGCACGACCATGTCGATGTTGACCTGGGCGTCGGCGATCGTCCGGAAGATCGCGGCAGCCTCGCCCGGCTTGTCCGGCACGCCGACGACCGTGATCTTGGCCTCCGACGTGTCGTGCGCGACTCCGGAGATGAGGGCCTGCTCCACCTGCTTTTCCCCTTGCTTGATCGGCTCGCTGCTGACCCACGTGCCCTGCAGTCCGCTGAAGCTGGACCGCACGTGGATCGGGATGTTGTACCGGCGGGCGTACTCCACGCAACGGTGGAGGAGCACCTTGGAACCGGAGGCGGCGAGCTCCAGCATGTCCTCGAAGGAGATCCAGTCGATCTTCTTCGCCTTCTTCACCACGCGCGGGTCGGCGGTGAACACGCCGTCGACGTCGGTGTAGATCTCACAGACGTCCGCGTCGAGCGCGGCGGCGAGAGCGACGGCCGTGGTGTCGGAGCCGCCCCGGCCCAGCGTGGTGATGTCCTTGCTGTCCTGGCTGACGCCCTGGAAACCGGCCACGATGGCGATGTTGCCCTCGTCCACCGAGGTGCGGATGCGGCCCGGCGTGACATCGATGATCCGGGCTTTGTTGTGGACCGAGTCGGTGATGACACCTGCCTGGCTGCCGGTGAACGACTGGGCCTCGTGGCCCAGGTTCTTGATCGCCATGGCCAGCAGGGCCATGGAGATACGCTCCCCGGCGGTCAGCAGCATGTCGAGCTCGCGCCCGGCAGGGATCGGGGAAACCTGCTCGGCGAGATCGATCAGCTCGTCCGTCGTGTCGCCCATCGCGGAAACGACGGCGACCACCTGGTTGCCGTTCTTCTTCGCTTCCACGATCCGCTTGGCGACGCGCTTGATGCCCTCGGCATCGGCTACGGAGGAGCCTCCGTACTTCTGCACGACAAGGCCCACGTGCGCTCCTCGCTCAATCCGTATCTTTCCGCACGTACGTACATGTACTGCGGTCGGTTCATTCTATCGAGCGTCCGAATTTCCCCCCTGCGGTATCGCATGGTGAGACCCGTACGCGCTCAGGCTGGCTCATGCCCATCGCTGGGCGGGTCACTCGGGAAAGTGCCGTGTGTCACACGTTCACAAGCGGGAGGAGTCAGTCCGCCAGGTCTTTGAGGGGCTGGGTGTCGAGGGTGATGCCGACGGGGTCGGGGAGCGTCACGGGGGCGCCGAAGGCACTGTTCACCTGCTTGCGGTACCGGCCGTCCTGCGGCTCCGTGAACACGGTCACCGTGCAGTCGTCCCGGTCGACGAGGAGGTAGACAGGGATGCCCGCGGCGGCGTACCCATCGGGCTTGTCGACTCGGTCGCGCTGATTGGTGTCGGAGTCGTACGACGTGATCTCAACGGCCATCAGGGCTCCGTCGGCCTCGGACCACTCACCGTCTCCCTTCAGGCCGCCCACACGTACCAGCACGCCGTCCGCGCGGGCCCGCCCCTTTCGGTACCTCTCGGTCTTCAGACCGCTTTCCGCGTGCAGCCACAGGTCCGGCCGATGCTGCATGCACACCCGTTGCAGCCACGCGATCATCTCGCGATGGGTGCCGTCCGCCATGGGTTTGACCACGACCTTTCCATGGATGAACTCCAGCCACACGGACTCCGGGGCATGGCGTTCGAACTCCTCGAACTCCTCGACGGACATCTGTGGCCGATGCTCGGTCCTTGGGGTCATGGCGTCGCCTCCTCGACACCATGGTGCCCCGGCCGGCGCATCCTGCACGCTCACAGCGCCCGCTCCACCCTCGGTCGGAGGCCCGCCGCCTCGCGTACCTCTGCCGCGCGGCGGGGGACGTCCACCCACGTGTCCACGGCGTGCACCTCGGGGGCGGCGAGGAACGTGTCCGGTACGTATCCGGCGTCGAGCTGTCCGGCCTCCTCGGCGGCCACGGCCGCCTCGAACTCGGCGCGGCAGTCGGGGCAGAGGCCGCCCTTGATCTCCGTCGTCCGCTCGTCCGCGTCGCAGTCCATGCAGGCCATGACCGCGCGGGTGACGCGGGCCCGGCGCGGGGCGGCCTTCTGGCGGATCCTCGCCTTCTTCGGGGGCATCTTGTTCTCCAGTCGGTTGCGGGCGAGACCGCCCGGGTTGTTCACGGTCGCGGGCAGGCCCTCGGTCACCGCCCGGGTGATGTCCCCGGGCGTCGCCCCGCGCGCCAGCCACTCCCCCGCCAGCGAGGCGAGCGACCGGCAGTCGGCTTCGGAGAGGGACATCCGGGGGTCCGCCTCGCGGATTCCGGCGAGGGTGAGGTACGAGGTGGCGGAATCGGGGTCGGGCTGTGGATCCGCCTGTGGATCCGCCTCCGGTTCGGCTTCCGGATCGGGCAGTTCGGGCTCGTCCGTGCGGGCCAGACCGGAACGGAGGTCACCGGGCACGATCCGGCCGTCCCGCTCCCGCGCGAACTCCTCCCACCACGCCTCCGACCTGCGCGTACGCGACCAGTACGTCCGCGTGACCCACCGCATCGTGTTGTCCTCGACGGTGATGTGCTCCCTGATCCAGCGCAGGTGGCCGGCTCCGGCGAGGCGGTTCAGCGACGTGCGCATGGCCTGCTGGCCGTAGCGGGGGTGATGCGCCGCGAGCACCTTGTGGCCCATCGCGTGACCGTCCTCGAGGTGGTCGACGAAGACGGCGATCTCCGCCTCACGCGGGCTCAGATGTGCGAAGTCCGGGTCCGCATGCGGGTCTTCGTCGCCTGCGAGGCGCTTCCCGTAACCCGGATTGGCCATCGGGTGGGACGGGGAGGGGAGGGCGGGACTAATGTTGTGGCAAGCCACCATCGACTTCTCCGATGCGTAGGTCAGGCCCCGGATTTGGTGTTGCCAGCACCGCCGGGGCCGTCATATTCACTGGTCGTTTGCCGCGAACCTAGAGCGGCATCACGCAGCGACGCAAGCTGCTCACGCAACGTCACCCTTACGAGGTACGACGCCTCAACTCGCGTTCAGACTTGGTTGGTTGGGTATGTCAACCAGACCAGAAAACCAAGGGAAGAGCTCGGATCCCGAGGCTCAAGCTCCGGGCCGAACTGCGTCGATGAACGCCGCCCAGGCGGACGCGGAGACCTGGAGTTCGGGGCCGGTGGGCGCGGTCTTGGAGTCGCGGATGTGGATGACGGGGGTGATGGCGACTTCCACGCAGTTGCCGCCTTCGGAGTTGCTGTAGCTCGACCTGAACCAGTTCAGCTGGTCAGCCATGGCGATCCATCATCCCCTCGATGAAGCGGGCCGACTCAGCCGGGCTGAGAGCCTGCGCGCGGAGCATGCTAAGCATCTCGATGGCGCGGCTGACAACCTTCGGGTCGGCCGATAGATCGCTCGTCAGAGCACCTTCGGTGAACGCGAACCGCTCGTGATCGCCCGTTTCGAGCAACACCATGGGTCCCATCAACGCGGCCGGGACAGCCCTGTCGAACGGAAGGACCTGCAGCATGACGTTGCGCAGGTCAAACATCTCCGCCAGGCGGCCGAGTTGCACCGCCTCCACCTGCGGACTGCGCAGGGCGGCCTCGTAGACGATGAAGCTGAAGGCGACCGGCGGCTTCGGCTCGGTCAGAATCGCCTGTCGCTCGAGGCGCGCGACGATCCGCCTCTCCGCCGTCTCCTCATCCAGGGGCGGATGGTGGTTCTCGATGAGCGCTCGGGCGTACCCCTCCGTCTGCAAGAGCCCGGGTACGTAGGCGGTCTCGTACGACCAGACACTGATCGCCTCCTTCTCCCGCGCCATGAAGTCCTGAGCCCCCACCGGGAACTTCTCCCGCTGGAGATAGTCCTTCGCGGCGCTCAGCAGCCCCTCCGCCCGGCACAACTCGTCGGCGACGTCCAGTACGCGCGACGTCGGCATCCGGACGCCCTGCTCCATGGACTTGATCGTGTCCGGCGAGTAGTTCGCCGCCGCGGCCAACTGCTCTCTGCTCACGTTGGCCTTGGTGCGCCAGCGCTTCAACTGGTTGCCGCTGAAGCGCCACATGGCAGGTGATTGGGACACAGCACGCACCTCCGACCGATACACCCCTGCGTGTATCACCCCAGTCACTACCGAGCGTAGCCTCGTGGACGTCAGCGTGTGACCATGACGAACACACTTCACCGCCCCGTCTGGGTCCCGCTCTCTGGACACCAACTGCACGTCGCGGGCGTGTACTTCGACGCCGTGCGGATCGACGGCATCCGCGGGGAGCTGATCGCCGACTGGCTCGTGGAGGCGACGGATGAGGACGCCGGGCCGATCGTGTGCGAGGCCGGTGGTGGACGCTGGGTGTACTTCCTGCTGACGCCCGGCGAGGTCGCGGCGCACGACTGGCCGCTCGGTGTGCAGCGGCTGGGCGGCGGACAGGGGACGCGGAGCGTCACCTACGTGGGCATCCCGGCGCTGGAGGGCAACACCTGGCCGCTGCGCTGGTACAGCGCGCCCACGTCCTCCGCGCCGTACGTCGACGCGAAGGCCCTGCTCGGTGCCGTTACTTGACCGGGCGCAGGCCCAGCGGGCCGGCGATCTCCTCGACCATGACGCGGCCCGCCTCGCGTTCCAGGGCGTCGTCGCCGAGGTCCTGGTCGGTGTCCAGGCCGTCCAGCTCCTCCAAGGGCTGGTTGAGGCGGACGTGGGCGACGACCGACTGGAGGGCTCGCAGGGTCGCGGAGGCCGTGGAGCCCCAGTTGGAGAAGTAGGAGAACTGCCACCACCACAGGGCCTCCGTGGTGCGGCCCGCCTTGTAGTGGGCCATGCCGTGGCGGAGGTCGGTGATGACGTCGGTGAGGTCGTCCGAGATACGGGCCGGGACCGGCGCCTTGCGGGGCTCGTAGGGGTCGAAGACCTCGGAGTAGACGTCGATCGGGTCGAGGATGCGGGCGAGGTTCTCGCGCAGGTCGTCGACGTCGAGCTCGGGGCCCGGGTCCGGCTCGTAGCGCTCGTCGGGGACGATGTCCTCGTGGGCGCCCAGGCGGCCGCCGGCCAGCATCAGCTGGGAGACCTCCAGGAGGAGGAAGGGCACGGCGGAGTCCGGCTCGTCGCCCTTGGCGACCTCGGTGACCGCGACCAGGAAGCTCTCGATCTGGTCGGCGATCTGGACCGCGAAGTCGTCGGGGTTCTGGTTGGTCGCGTGCAGCGTGGCGTCAGACATCTAGGAGTCGTCTCCCCTCGAAGGCGCGGCCGAGGGTCACCTCGTCCGCGTATTCCAGGTCGCCGCCCACCGGGAGGCCGCTGGCCAGGCGGGTGACCTTGAGGCCCATGGGCTTGATCATGCGGGCGAGGTACGTGGCCGTGGCCTCGCCCTCCAGATTCGGGTCCGTGGCCAGGATCAGCTCCGTGACGGTGCCGTCCGCGAGACGGGCGAGCAGTTCACGGATGCGCAGGTCGTCGGGCCCGACCCCGTCGATGGGGCTGATCGCGCCGCCGAGCACGTGGTACCGCCCGCGGAACTCACGGGTGCGCTCGATGGCGACGACGTCCTTCGGTTCCTCCACCACGCAGATGACGGAAGGATCGCGGCGCGGGTCGCGGCAGATGTTGCACTGCTCCTCCTGCGCGACATTGCCGCAGGTCGCGCAGAAGCGGACCTTGGCCTTCACTTCCATGAGGGCCTGGGCGAGACGCCGTACGTCGGTCGGTTCCGCCTGGAGGATGTGGAAGGCGATCCGCTGCGCGCTCTTGGGACCGACGCCGGGCAGCCGCCCCAGCTCGTCGATGAGGTCCTGGACCACGCCTTCGTACAACGGACTGCCGTCCTTCCTGATGTTCCTGCACTACGTACGGTAGAGGGCTTCGGCCCGTCTTAGAAAGGCAGACCGGGGATACCGCTGCCGCCCAGACCCTGGGCGAGGGGGCCCAGCTTCTGCTGCTGGAGGGTCTGCGCGTTCTCGTTGGCCGCCTGGACGGCGGCGACGATCAGGTCGGCGAGGGTCTCCGTGTCCTCCGGGTCCACCGCCTTCGGGTCGATCTTCAGGCCGCGCAGCTCGCCGGAGCCGGTGACGGTGGCCTTCACCAGGCCGCCGCCCGCCTGTCCGTCGACCTCCGTCTGCGCCAGTTCCTCCTGCGCCCTCGCGAGGTCCTGCTGCATCTTCTGGGCCTGCTGGAGCAGCTGCTGCATGTTGGGCTGGCCACCACCGGGGATCACGTTCAGCTCCTGTCACCGCTGTCGCCGCGCTGTCGCGGCGGGTTTTTCCCGTTCGGGACGAGCCTACGTGCTCCGGGCGGCCCTCGCCCCAGCACTCTTTCGAGTGACTTCGGTCCGCGCCCTATACCTGATCAAGGGCCTCTTCCGGGCGGATAAGGGCCCGAAACCGGGTTTTCGCCACCCATTGGGCGGTAGGAAGGGTCCGGCGCGTCAGCCTCGCGGGTCACACGAGCACCCCGAGGTCATCACGGACGGTGAGCAGTAGGGAGTGCCGGGTGGGTCAGCCGGAGATGCAGCCCGAGGGGCCGCCACAGGACGGGCCGCGCGGTGAGGGGGCGGCCGGGCCGCGTACGGGCGACGACCTCACCGGCCGTGCGCTGCCGCTCGGCGACTGGGCACTGCCCGCCGAGCGGCTGGACGAGCTCTACCGGTGGGTGGAGCGGGGCGCGCTGGAGACGGCGGCCTGGTATCTCACGGACCGGGTGTGGAAGCGGCGCGGGGCGCGGCTGCTGCGGGGCGGGGCGGCGGTGGGCGGGCTCGGCGGGGCGGTGCTGCCGTTGCTGGACATGACGGGGGTCGCGGGCGGGGCCGCTGCCTGGGGGTATCTCGCGTTGCTGCTCGGGGTGGCGTGCGTGGCCGGGGACCGGTACTTCGGGGTGACCGCCGGGTGGATGCGGGACGTGGCGACGGCGCAGGCGGTGCAGCGGAGGTTGCAGGCGCTGCAGTTCGACTGGGCGTCGGAGAGCGTGCGTGAGGTGCTGGGGCCTGCGGACGGGACGGCGAGTGAGGCGGCGGAGCGGTGTCTGGGAGTGCTGCGGCGGTTCTCGGAGGACGTGACGGAGCTGGTGCGGGCGGAGACGGCGGACTGGATGGTGGACTTCGGGAGCGGGTCGGCGCCGTTGGGGTTGCAGTGGGTGGGGGGTGGTGGGGGGCGCTCGGACTCGGGGGCCGGGGTGCCGGGTCGGTTTTCCGTGGCGGCGAATGGGGCTCGGCCGAATATGCCTCGGCAGCGGCCGCCGGAGCCGCGGTGAAGGGCGGGCGGTGCTTGGGGGCGCGGCGGCGCTGAGGCTGGGTGGGGTGGGTGCGCGTGGCCCGGTGTTGCCGGGGTGCCCGGCGCGGGTGCGGGGCGGGTGGGTGACGCGGCCCGGCGTTGCGGGGTGCCTCCCCCACTCTCGGCTTCGCTCGAGCGGGAGGTGCCCCCACCGCCCACCCGTGCCGCCCCTGGGGGTACCTCCCAGGCCGTTCAGGCACTGGGGGAGGCACGACTGCCCGCAGCTGGGTAGGACGGCGGCACGACTGCCCGCAGCTGGGTAGGACGGCGGCACGACTGCCCGCTGCTGCGGCGGCTGCGGCGGCATGGCCGCTGCCCGTGGTTGCGGTGTGCGGGTTATTGGTGGGTGTAGGTCAGGGATTCGCCCGTGGTGGTGTTGGTGCGGGTCAGGGTGCCGTTGGGGAGGAGGGTCACCTCTGTGGGTTCTCCCGGGGTGCAGGACGAGGGTGGGCCTGAGGTGACCGTGGAGGGGCCCAGGCGGACCGGGCCGTCCGGGCCCGGGTCGGTCGACAGGTCGGCTTCGAAGACGCAGTGGTAGCTGCCGTTGCCCGCAGGACCCTCGGCGACGAGGGAGAGGACCGTGTCGCCGACCTCGCCCTGCTGGATGGTCAGGCGGCGGGTGTGCACGCCCGAGGCGTTGTCGATGGTCGTGGTCCAGGTGCCCAGGTAGCCGGTCGGGATCGTGCCGTCCGGTGCGTCCGGGGTCTCCGGGGCGCTCGACGTGCCGTCCGTCGGGTCCGGGCCGGACGTGTCCGTGCCCGTGGTTCCCGGGGTGGCCGAGGCGGTCGTCGGGTCGCCGCCGGTCTTCCCCCGGTCGTCCTTGCCGCCGCTCATCAGCGCGTAGACCGAGCCGCCGGCGCCCAGCGCGACGACCAGGGCGACGACGACCAGCAGCGCGGTGGAGCGGCCTCTGCGTGAGGGCTCCTGGGGCGGGCCGTAGGGGACGTACGGCGGAGGACCGTACGGCGGGGTCGAGCCCGGTCCGCCGCCGTGCGGGTACGGGTGGGGCTGCGGGTGGTACGGCGCCGCTCCGGGCGGCTGGATCCAGGCCGGTGCCGGGGCGTAGCCGTGTGCGGGTGCCGGGTTCGCGGGTGCCGGGTTCGCGGGTGCCGGGTTTGCGGGCGCGGGTGCCGGGGCGGCGCCGGCGACCAGCGTGGGGAGGTGGTTCGCCGGGCCTGCGCTGCCCGGCTGCCGCGGGGGCGGGGGTCCCGGGGTCCCGGCGGCGGGCGGCGCCTCCGGTGCCGCTGGGGCCGCGGCAGCCGCGTCCGCCCCGTCCTCCGGGTTCTCGGTGTCCAGCAGCCGTACCGCGTGCCGGCCGAGCTGGGCCACCAGGGCGCTGGGGAGCCACGGGTCCCTGGAGCGGCCCTCCGCGACGGTGTCCTGCGCGCCCGTGCGCTCCAGCACCTCGGCGAGGGAGGGACGGGCCGCCGGGTCCTTCTTCAGGCAGTCGCGGACCAGCTCGGCGACGCCCTCGGGCACGGACTCCAGGTCGGGTTCCTCCTGCGCGATGCGGAACATCAGCGCGTGCACCCCGCTGTTGGCGGTGCCGAAGGGCAGGTTGCCGGTGGCGGCGTAGGCGAGGACCGAGCCGAGGCAGAAGACGTCGCAGGCCGGCGTGATCCGGTCGCCGCGCACCTGCTCGGGCGCCATGAAACCGGGCGAGCCGACGAGCGCGCCGGTGCGGGTCAGTCCGCCGTCGGTCACCGTCTCCAGGGCCCGCGCGATGCCGAAGTCGATGACGCGAGGGCCGTCGATGGTGACGAGCACGTTGGACGGCTTGAGATCGCGGTGCACGATCCCGGCGGCGTGGATGTCCTGGAGGGCGTGCGCCAGACCGGCCGCCAGGGTGCGTACCGAGCGTTCCGGCAGGGCGCCGTGGTCGTGGCCGACGACCTGCTGGAGGCTGGGCCCGGCGACGTACCCGGTGGCGACCCACGGCACGGCGGCCTCGGTGTCGGCGTCCAGCACGGGCGCCGTCCAGTACCCGCCGACCCGGCGCGCGGACTCGACCTCCTGCCGGAACCGCTCGCGGAACTCCTCCACCGCGGCCAGTTCCTCGCGCACCAGCTTCACGGCGACCGTGCGGCCCCGGTCCGACCGGGCGAGGTAGACCTGCCCCATGCCGCCCGCGCCGAGCCGCCCCAGCAGCCGGTAGGACCCGATGTCCTGCGGGTCCCCGTCCCCGAGCTTGTGCATGCCGCGCCGCCTTCCCCCGCACGTGAGAACCCACGTGAGCAACAGATCGAGGATAGTGCGGGGCGGGCCCGCGGAGAGGGGGCCTTGTCTACGGTTATGTAACAGGCGGGGCCGCCCGTTCCGCCCCGTCCCGCCCCGCCGCGTCGACAACCTGTCGCGGAAAGCCCGCGACCACATACAGGACGCCGATTCCGTTTCCGCATCGCGGACACCTACCCTCGGCCGCATGACCCCTCAGCCCAATCCCCAGGCCGGCGCGGCCGTGAAGGCCGCGGACCGTGCGCACGTCTTCCACTCCTGGTCCGCACAGGAGCTCATCGACCCGCTCGCCGTCGCGGGCGCCGAAGGGTCGTACTTCTGGGACTACGACGGCAAGCGCTACCTCGACCTCGCCAGCGGCCTCGTCTACACCAACATCGGCTACCAGCACCCCAAGGTCGTCGCCGCGATCCAGGAACAGGCGGCGAGGATGACGACGTTCGCGCCGGCGTTCGCCGTCGAGGCGCGCTCCGAGGCGGCACGGCTGATCGCGGAGCGGACGCCCGGCGACCTGGACAAGATCTTCTTCACCAACGGCGGCGCCGACGCCGTCGAGCACGCCGTGCGCATGGCGCGGCTGCACACCGGCCGCCCGAAGGTGCTCTCGGCGTACCGCTCGTACCACGGCGGCACCCAGCAGGCGATCAACCTCACCGGCGACCCGCGCCGCTGGGCCTCCGACACGGGCACCGCCGGTGTCGTGCACTTCTGGGCGCCCTTCCTGTACCGCTCGCGCTTCTACGCCGAGACCGAGGAGCAGGAGTGCGCCCGGGCGCTGGAGCACCTGGAGTCGACGATCGCCTTCGAGGGGCCCGGGACCGTCGCCGCGATCATCCTCGAGACCGTGCCGGGCACGGCGGGGATCATGCTGCCGCCGGCCGGTTACCTGGCCGGTGTCCGCGAGATCTGCGACAAGTACGGGATCGTGTTCGTCCTGGACGAGGTCATGGCCGGCTTCGGCCGGACCGGCACCTGGTTCGCGGCCGGCCTGTACGACGTGGTGCCCGACCTGATGACCTTCGCCAAGGGCGTGAACTCGGGCTATGTCCCGCTGGGCGGCGTCGCGATCTCCGCGGAGATCGCCGGGACGTTCGCCGAGCGCCCCTACCCCGGCGGGCTGACCTACTCCGGGCACCCGCTGGCCTGCGCCGCCGCCGTCGCCACCATCAACGTGATGGAGGAGGAGGGCATCGTCGAGCACGCGGCCCGGCTCGGTGCCGAGGTCGTCGAGCCCGGCCTGCGCGAGCTGGCCGAGCGGCACCCGAGCGTGGGCGACGTGCGCGGTGTCGGCATGTTCTGGGCGCTGGAGCTGGTGAAGAACCGGGAGACCCGGGAGCCGCTGGTGCCGTACAACGCGACCGGGCAGGACAACACCCCGATGGCCGCGTTCGCCGCGTCCGCCAAGGCCCACGGCGTGTGGCCGTTCGTGAACATGAACCGGACGCACGTGGTGCCGCCGTGCAACATCAGCGAGGCGGAGCTCAAGGAGGGCCTGGCGGCGCTGGACACGGCACTGTCCGTGGCGGACGAGTACACGGAGTAGGCCCCGCCCGCCGACCGGGCCCCGGGGCGCCCCGGGCGCGTAAGGTGACGTGCTCGTACATACCGACGAGGTGTACGAGCACGCCGCCCGCACCCGACGAGGAGAACGCCCGACCATGCCCGGCCCCAGCGGCGCCGTGACCCGCAGCACCCTGCGGCGCCAGATCGCCGACGCGCTCCGCGACGAGGTGCTGGCCGGACGGCTGCGGCCCGGGCAGGAGTTCACCGTCAAGGAGATCGCCGAGCAGTACGGGGTGTCCGCGACGCCCGTGCGGGAGGCCCTGGTCGACCTGTCCGCGCAGGGGCTCCTCGACACCGACCACCACCGCGGTTTCCGCGTGCACGAGTACTCCGTCACCGACTTCCGCGGCATCGTCGAGGCCCGCAGCCTCGTCACCGACGGGATGTTCGTCGCCCTCGCCGCGGACACCCGGGCGCTGCGGATCCCCGAGGGCCAGCGGCTCGTCGCCGCCCTCTCGGGGGTGCGCCGGCGCGGCGAGGAGGCCCAGCGCGCCGCCGTGGCCGGCGACCTCACCGTCCTCATCGGCTACGACCTGCGCTACTGGCGGGAGCTGGCCGTCCTGTTCGGCAACCCGTACCTCTCCGGCTTCCTGCACCGGCTGCGCGTGCAGAGCTGGGTGTGCACGGTGCAGCATCTGAGCCGGCTCAGCGATCTGCGGGGCGCCCTGTGGTCCGGGCACACCGAACTGGTCGACGCCCTCGCCCACCGCGACGTCCCGGCCGCCCGCGCGCTCGTCGACGCCTACAACGCCCATTCCCTCGCGCTCATCGAGCGGCTCACGGCGGAGTGAGCGACACACGAGCGACACGTGAGCGACGCGGCGGCGGTCGCGTACGGCGGATGACCAACGCCCGACGTGTCGTGGCCCGCTCCCAGGTGGGTATGGGACCTGCACGCACCGCGCACCGACTACGCTTCCTTGACCACCGTGCTGTGTGAGGAGCCCTCTTTTGGCCTGTGACCTGTGGCTGGTACCCCTCGTCGACATCCTGTGCCACACACCGGACAATCCGTTCGCCGAGGAACTCGCGCAATACGACAAGGTGCTGGCCGAGGCCGGGCTGCCACCGGTGCCGGTGTACCCGTACATGCCGGGCCTGTCCGGCGAGGTCGCCCCGGTCGCCGGCTTCGACTACGACGCGCTGCACTTCCTGCGCCGCGCGTACCTGCTCCAGGTGTGCGGGCTGCCGGTGACGCCGGTGGACGAACTCGGCGGTGACTACGAGCAGTTGCTGGAGATGTTCGAGTCGACGGCCCAGCAGTCGCACCTGGTCTGGCACTACGACCACGCGGGCGCCTACGTCCCGGTCGACTTCCCGCATCCGCTGTCCAGTGACGAACTCCTGGAGAACGGCGGCCCCTTGGGCTCCTCGCACACCTTGTTGCGCGAACTGGAGGCCGTCGCCCCGGCTCTCGGTATCGACCCGGCCAACCCGCCGGCACCGCCGCAGGCGCCGCTCGCGCCGACGGAGCTGGAGGAGCCGGCCGTGGCGGCGCCGTACGACCCCAGCCCCTTCGCCCGTGAGCGCCATGTGTGGCTGGGCCTGCACGCTGCGGCCACGCGGAGCCTGGCGCAGGGGTCGATGATCGTCTTCAGCTGACCGGCTCCGACTGGTCAGCCGAGCTGCGAGAGCCCCTTCCGCAGGTCCTCCGCGTTCATGATCGGGACCATCTCGACCTCGGCGTTCAGCTCCCGGAAGAACGGTTCACCGGTGGGCGGCAGGTCCGAGCTGTCCTGCATGTCGAAGACCATGATGGCCGTACGCCGTCCGCCGAGGGGACCGAAGTAGGCGGCCTCCGGCTTGAGGTGGTCCATCGTCCGGCTGATCAGCTCGGGCAGCTTCCCGTTGCCGATGGCCTCGTTCGACTTCTCCGTGTCCAGGGTCGCCTTGAGCAGCACGCGCATCGCACTCACCTTCTCCTGCCGACGCGCCGTGTACACCTTCAGCCTATGCCGGGGCAGGACGTGGTGCCCCTCCTGCGGGAACGGGGCGGGGCCGGCGGATGGGCCGCACCGCACCGTGGGCTGCCGCCCGGCCGATGGGCCGGACGGCAGCCGGGAGAACCCGGTGGGCCTACAGGAACGAGTTGATCTCGATCGTCTCGTCCCGGCCCGGGCCCACGCCGATCGCGGAGATCGGGGCGCCGGACATCTCCTCGAGCGCCTTGACGTACGCCTGCGCGTTCTTCGGCAGCTCGGCGAAGGTCTTCGCCTTGCTGATGTCCTCGCTCCAGCCCGGCAGCATCTCGTAGACCGGCTTCGCGTGGTGGAAGTCGGACTGCGAGTACGGCAGCTCCTCGACGCGCTTGCCGTCGATCTCGTAGGCCACGCAGACCGGGATCTGCTCCCAGCCGGTGAGGACGTCGAGCTTGGTCAGGAAGAAGTCGGTCAGGCCGTTCACGCGGGTGGCGTAGCGGGCGATGACCGCGTCGAACCAGCCGCAGCGGCGGTCACGGCCGGTGGTGACGCCCCGCTCGCCGCCGATGCGGCGCAGCGCCTCGCCGTCCTCGTCGAACAGCTCGGTCGGGAAGGGACCGGCGCCGACGCGGGTCGTGTACGCCTTGAGGATGCCGATGACCCGGCTGATCTTCGTCGGGCCCACGCCGGCACCGGTGCAGGCACCGCCCGCGGTCGGGTTCGACGAGGTCACGAAGGGGTACGTGCCGTGGTCGATGTCGAGCAGCGTGCCCTGGCCGCCCTCGAAGAGGACCACCTTGTCCTGCTCGAGGGCCTGGTTGAGGACCAGGACCGTGTCGGCGACGTACGGCGCCAGCTTGTCCGCGTAGCCCAGCAGCTCCTCGACGACCTGGTCCACGGCGATCGCGCGCCGGTTGTAGAGCTTGGTGAGGATCTGGTTCTTGACGTCGAGGGCCGCTTCGACCTTCTGGGTGAGGATCGACTCGTCGTAGAGGTCCTGGACGCGGATACCGACGCGGTTGATCTTGTCGGCGTAGGTCGGGCCGATGCCGCGGCCGGTGGTGCCGATCTTGCGCTTGCCGAGGAAGCGTTCCGTCACCTTGTCGACGGTCACGTTGTACGGCGTGATGATGTGCGCGTTACCGCTGATCAGGAGCTTGGACGTGTCGACGCCTCGCTCGTTCAGCCCGCTCAGCTCGGAGAACAGGACCGACGGGTCGACGACGACGCCGTTACCGATGACCGGCGTGCAGCCGGGAGACAGGATTCCGGAAGGGAGCAGGTGGAGGGCGTACTTCTGGTCACCCACGACTACCGTGTGGCCGGCGTTGTTGCCGCCCTGGTAGCGCACCACATAGTCGACGGAACCACCGAGCAGGTCCGTCGCCTTTCCCTTGCCTTCGTCACCCCACTGAGCACCGAGCAGCACAAGTGCGGGCACGCGCGTACACCCCTTCCGGGCGGGGCATGTCCATGGTCGAGGGCGTACGCGGAGGGGATCCACCGCGTGCACCGCGACCGTCGTTGGCCGCCAACCGTCGGACCGGATGCCCCGGAATAGACGAAGCCCCTGGCGCAATAGCGCAAGGGGCTCTTGCACAAAGATGCTACCCGAGGAAGCGAGGCATGGCCGAGGTGGCGACTTCCGCGAGATCATCCGCGACGCCCGATCAGCTTCTGGTGGTCGTCGATCCGGTCGCCCGGCGGGCGGACGGCGAGTCCGTCCGGATCGCGAAAGACGTGCTCGGCGCGGGTGCGGCGCACACGAAGGTGTGCCTGCCGGAGGACCCCGAGGAGTTCGCGCGGGTCCTGCGGCGGCGGGGCTCGCGGCGCCCCGTCGTGATCGGCGACGACCGTGCGCTGCTGCGGGCCGTGGCCCTGCTGCACCGGCAGCGGGAGCTGGCCGGATGTGCACTGTCGGTGGTGCCGGTGGGACCGGTGCTGGGCCTCGCCCGGTCGCTCGGGCTGCCGACGGGCGCGGTGGCGGCGGCGCGGGCGGTGCTGGACGGGGCGGTACGGCGCCTCGACCTGCTCGTCGACGACAGCGACGGGGTGGTGCTGGGCGAGGTGGGCATTCCGCCGGCGACGGTGCGCGAGCACGCCGACGCGGAGGCGGGCGCCGGGGGCGGCGCACATGCGGCGGCCCGGCCCTGGCTGCGGACCTGCCAGTCCCTGGTCCGGACGCTGACCCCGGCGCGCCCGGCCAGGATCACCGCGGTCCCCGGCGCGGCCGGTCCGGCCCGGCTGCGGGTGGAGGTCGACGGGGTGACGCTCGTGGACCTGGACCAGCCGGTCGACGCGGTGTCGGTCCTGCCGGGCTCCGGAGGGCTGGCCAAAGTGAAGGTGCGTCCGGTCTCACTCGACGCGGAGGCACCGCCGCTGACGGCGCGGGGGCGGACGGTCACCGTCTCGGGGGCGCACTACCGGTACCGGGCGGACGCGGTGGTGTCGGGGCCGGTGCGCACGCGGACGTGGGTGGCGCGGGAGGGGGCGTGGGGGCTGACGCTGCCGACGGGGTGAGGCCGCCGGAGCCGCCGGAGCCACCGGAGCCGCCGGGATGAGGCCGCCGGGGTGAGGCCGCCGGAGCCGCCGGAGCTGCCGGGTGAGGCCGCCGGAGCCGCCGGAGCTGCCGGGTGAGGCCGCCGGAGCTGCCGGGGTGAGGCCGCTGGGGCCTCCTCAGTCCCGCCCGAACCGTTCCTCCCGGTGGGCGCGCCAGCGTTCCATCATCGCCGCGATCTCCCCGTCGACGAACTCGAAGAAGGCGAGCGTCTCGGACATGCGCCGGCCCGCGGGGGTGTCGGCGCCGAGGCTGGTGACGCCCTCGCGCAGGGCGCTCTCCCACCGCTTGAGGACGGCCTCGCGATTGGTGAGCGCCTCGTACCACTGGTTGCTGTGCACCCGGTAGCGCTCGCGGCGTGAGCCGGGCTCGCGTTCGCGCGAGACCATGTGCTGCTGCGCGAGGTAGCGCACGGCGCCGGAGACGGCGGCCGGGCTGACCCTGAGCCGGTCCCCGAGTTCGGCGGAGGTCAGCGAACCCGAGTCGGAGGCCAGCAGCGCGGCGAAGACCCGGGCGGGCATGCGCTGCATCCCGGCCTCGACGAGCTGGGCCGCGAAGCCCTCCACGAACTTCGACACCGCCTCGGGGTCGCGCCCCGGCTCCGCAGCTTCCCCTGCTTCCTTCGTCATCCGTCGATCATCTCTCACCCCGCGCCGCTCACCGTCCTGACGGTTTCTTAACTTCACAAGTTTATGAAAGTAGCGTACTTTCCGAACCATGACGAAGGCAATCAGTGTCTCCGGACTCCACAAGTCGTTCGGACGCACGCACGCGCTGGACGGCCTCGACCTGGAGGTCGAGGCCGGCGAGGTCCACGGCTTCCTCGGCCCCAACGGAGCCGGCAAGTCCACCACCATCCGCGTCCTGCTCGGCCTGCTGCGCGCCGACTCCGGAGCCGCGCAGGTGCTCGGCCGCGACCCGTGGACGGACGCGGTGGAGGCGCACCGCCGCATCGCGTACGTCCCCGGCGACGTCACCCTGTGGCGCAACCTCTCCGGCGGCGAGGTCATCGACCTCTACGGCCGGCTGCGCGGCGGGCTCGACCGGGGGCGCCGGGCCGAGCTGATCGAGCGGTTCGAGCTGGACCCGACCAAGAAGGGCCGCACCTACTCCAAGGGCAACCGGCAGAAGGTCGCCCTCGTCGCCGCGTTCGCGTCCGACGTCGATCTGCTCATCCTCGACGAGCCGACCTCCGGACTCGACCCGCTGATGGAGGAGGTCTTCCAGCGCTGTGTCGAGGAGGAACGCGAGCGTGGGCGGACCGTGCTGCTCTCCTCTCACATCCTCAGCGAGGTGGAGGAACTGTGCGACCGCGTCAGCATCATCCGCAAGGGGCGGACCGTGGAGAGCGGCTCGCTCGCCGAGCTGCGCCATCTGACCCGGACCAGCGTGAGCGCCGAACTCGCCGGCCCGCCGAACGGGCTGTCCGGCCTGCCCGGCGTGCACGACCTCGACGTCCGGGGAAACCGGGTCCGGCTCCAGGTCGACACCGACAAGCTGGACGCCGTGCTCCGGTCGCTGAGCGAAGCGGGCGTGCGGTCGCTGAC
>NZ_JBEZVJ010000040.1:0-43272 GCF_040636935.1 Streptomyces sp. NPDC032940
CATCCGCGCCCATCCCTGCCACGGCTGCGACGACCGCGAGGACCACGCCCGCTGGGCCGAGCGGTACCACCGGCTGCTGCGCGACACCTCCCAGCCGGGCACTGTGCCCGGCGAGCCTCTTCGCGTGTCGGCCGCTACCGCATCACCGCTTGCCGGCCAGCTTCCAGGCGGCGGGCAGCGCGCCCATGGCCAGGGCGGCCTTGAGGGCGTCGCCGATCAGGAACGGCGTGAGGCCGGCCGCGATCGCGGCGCTGAGGGACATGTCGGCGGCGAGGGCCAGGTACGGGACGCCGACGGCGTAGATGATCGCCTCGCCCAGCAGCATCGTGCCGGCCGTGCGCAGCACCGAGCGGTCGGCGCCGCGGCGGGCGAGGGCGCCGACGACCGTGGCGGCGAGCAGCATGCCGAAGACATAGCCGAGGGACGGGGCGGCGGTGCCGGAGCCGCCCTCCGCGAACCACGGCACGCCCGCCATGCCGACCAGCGCGTACAGCGCGAGGGAGAGCAGGCCGCGGCCGGCGCCGAGGGAGGTGCCGACGAGGAGCGCTGCGAAGGTCTGGCCGGTCACCGGCACCGGGGAACCGGGCACGGGCACCGCGATCTGGGCCGCGACGCCGGTGAGCACGGCACCGCCCGCCACGAGTGCGACGTCCCGGACTCGGGAGGAGGGGATGAGGTCGGCGAGGACCTGCCCGGTGCGGGCGGGGGCGGCAGCGGTGCTCATGGGGACTCCGCGGTGGTGTGGACATGTCGGGACAGCGTGACGCTATCCCAGAGGGCCACAGGCGATCACGAGCAGCGCTCGACAAAGGCTGGATCGGCGGCTTGGTGGGCTCCCGACAAAGAATGGCGGGCACACCCGCCGCGAGGTGATACCGGTCACTGAGGTGGGGAGGCGGGGGTCACCGGGAGCGGCCCGCGCCCGCTGTGGGGTCCCGCCAAAGGCGACCGGGCTCCACCGGGCAACCGGACCATCACGTTCCGTATCGCGGGCGTCCGCATACTGGGCAGCCGCTGTCGCGGGGAAGGGGCACCGCCGAGACTGTGGGCGTTTTACCCCCGTCCCCCCACGCATTGGACGAGCCTCCAGATGTCCGACAGCACCACCACCGAGGCGCCGCCGCAGTCGGACGACGCCTCCCTCTCGCACGGCCTCAAGCAGCGCCACCTGTCGATGATCGCCCTCGGCGGCGTGATCGGCGCCGGGCTGTTCGTCGGGTCCGGGGCCGGCATCGCCGCCGCCGGTCCGTCGATCGTCGTCGCCTACACCCTCTCCGGCCTCCTCGTGATGTTGGTGATGCGGATGCTGGGCGAGATGTCCGCCGCGTATCCGTCGTCGGGCTCCTTCTCCGCGCACGCCGAGCGGGCGATCGGGCCCTGGGCCGGCTTCACCGCGGGCTGGGCGTTCTGGGTGCTGCTGTGCACGGCCGTCGGCCTGGAGGGCATCGGCGCCGCCCAGATCGTGCACGGCTGGCTGCCGGGCACGCCGGAGTGGGCGTGGGTGGCGCTGTTCATGGTCGTGTTCTGCGGCACGAACCTGGCCGCCGTGAAGAACTTCGGCGAGTTCGAGTTCTGGTTCGCCGCCCTGAAGGTCGGCGCGATCTCGCTGTTCCTGGTGCTGGGCGTGCTGGCCATCGCCGGCGTCCTGCCGGGCACCGACTCCCCCGGCGCCTCCCACCTGAGCGACTTCCTGCCCAACGGCGGCAACGGCCTGATCATCGGCCTGCTCGCCTCGGTCTTCGCCTACGGCGGCCTGGAGACGGTGACCATCGCCGCGGCCGAGTCGGAGAACCCGGTCAAGGGCGTGGCGAGCGCCGTGCGCACGGCGATGTGGCGGATCGCGCTGTTCTACATCGGCTCGATGGCGGTGATCGTCACCCTGGTCCCCTGGGACTCCGCCGAGGTGGTCGAGAAGGGCCCGTACGTCGCCGCCCTCGACGAGCTGGGCATCCCGGGTGCCGGACAGCTGATGAACGTGGTCGTGCTGGTCGCGCTGCTGAGCGCGATGAACGCCAACATCTACGGCGCCTCGCGCATCGGCTACTCGCTGGTCGAGCGCGGCCAGGGGCCGAAGGTGCTGGGCCTGGTGTCGGGCGGGGTGCCGCGGGTCGCGGTCCTCGTCTCCTCGCTGTTCGGCTTCGGCTGTGTGCTGCTCAGCTACTGGCGGCCGGACGACGTCTTCTCCTGGCTGCTGAACATGATCGGCGCGGTCATCCTGGTCGTCTGGATCTTCATCGCCGTCTCCCAGCTGCGGCTGCGCCGCCGGCTGGAGCGGGAGGCGCCCGCGAAGCTGGTCGTGCGCATGTGGGGCTTCCCGTGGCTGACCTGGGTGGCGCTGGCGGGCATGGCCGCGGTCTTCGTGCTGATGGCCCGTGAGCCGGACACGCGGGTGCAGCTGTACTCGACGGGCGGGATGACGCTGGTCCTGGCGGCCGTCGGCTACGCCTGGCAGCGGCGGCGGGCGCGCGGCTAGCAGTCGCTTCGAGCCTCGAAGGGCCCCGTACGGAGACGGATCCGTGCGGGGCCCTTTCGCGTGCCCCGGCACAGCCGGGACGCTTCTGCTGCTAGCGTGCACCTGCAAGCCTTTTGCAATAAGAGGTCGGAGGGGATCCGCCATGTCCGTCTACACGCTTCCTGAACTGCCGTACGACTACTCCGCGCTGGCCCCCGTGATCAGCCCCGAGATCATCGAGCTGCACCACGACAAGCACCACGCGGCCTACGTGAAGGGCGCCAACGACACCCTGGAGCAGCTCGCCGAGGCGCGGGACAAGGAGTCGTGGGGCGCGGTCAACGGCCTGGAGAAGAACCTGGCCTTCCACCTCTCCGGCCACATCCTGCACTCCATCTACTGGCACAACATGACCGGCGACGGCGGCGGCGAGCCGCTGGAGAAGGACGGCGTGGGCGAGCTCGCGGACGCGATCGCCGAGTCCTTCGGCTCCTTCGCCGGCTTCAAGGCGCAGCTCACCAAGGCCGCCGCCACCACGCAGGGCTCCGGCTGGGGCGTGCTGGCGTACGAGCCGCTCAGCGGGCGCCTGATCGTCGAGCAGATCTACGACCACCAGGGCAACGTCGGCCAGGGTTCCACCCCGATCCTGGTCTTCGACGCCTGGGAGCACGCCTTCTACCTCCAGTACAAGAACCAGAAGGTCGACTTCATCGACGCCATGTGGGCGGTCGTCAACTGGCAGGACGTGGCCAGGCGTTACGAGGCCGCCAGGTCCCGGACGAACACGCTGCTGCTGGCGCCCTGAGCCGCCAGGCCCCCTGAGACGTCCCGCCTCGTGATCGTCTTCTCACCCTTCACGGCGGCGGGCGGTATGAGGGAAGCCCCCGCGAGGACGTGACTCGCGGGGGCTTTCTGCGTCCCGGGTGCGTGTGACGGTCGGGGCTGGCGGGCGGCCCCGCCGTGCTGCCCGACCGGCACCGGGAGGTGCCGTCCGGGGCCGGGGCCGGGCTCCACAGCGGGACGGACACCACGGCGGGGCCGACTGGTCCCTCCGTGAGCCGGTCCGCGGGCCCGATCGGCGTCTTTGCGCGCGGCGGGCTTCCCGGTGGGAGGGGTTCCGGGCGACAGTGGCCCGCATGGGTCTTCCGAACAGGCGGTGTCCCAACTGCGGGGACACGGATCAGGACTTCCGGCCGCTCGACGACGCCGAGAAGGCGTATGCGCTGGGGCCGGGGCAGGTGCCCAGGGCCGATCTGGGCACCTACCGGCGCTGCGCCCGCGCGGGATGCGTGCGGGTGCAGTCCTACTTCAACTGGAGGACCGGCTTCGACCTGCCGGAGTCCTTCCGGAGCGCGGCCTCGTGAGGCCCGGACTCACAGGTTGCTGAAGTCGGGGCCCTTGGTGCGGGTGCGCTTGATCTCGTAGAAGCCGGGGACCGAGGCGACCGCGAGGGTGCCGTCCCAGAGCCGGGCTGCCTCCTCGCCCTTGGGGGCCGGGGTGACGACCGGGCCGAAGAAGGCGAGCTGCCCGCCGTCGGCGCCGGGGACGGCGATCACCGGGGTGCCGACGTCCTGGCCGACCTTGTCGATGCCCTCCTTGTGGGAGGCGCGCAGCTGGGGCTCGTAGGGAGTGGAGTCCCAGTGGTCCAGGAGCGACTCGGGCAGTCCGGCGTCCTTCAGGGCGGCGGCGACCGTCTCCCGGCCGGGGCCCTCGCCCTGGTTGTGGATGCGGGTGCCGAGCGCGGTGTAGAGGTCGCCGAGCACCTCGGCGCCGTGCTCCTCCTGGGCCGCGATGACGACCCGGACCGGGCCCCAGGCTTTGTTCTCCAGCATGTCCCGGTAGTCCTCGGGCAGCTCGTCGAGCTTGTCCTCGTTGAGGACGGCGAGACTCATCACGTGCCAGCGGACCTCGATGTCCCGCACCTTCTCGACCTCGAGGACCCAGCGCGAGGTCATCCAGGCCCAGGGGCACAGCGGGTCGAACCAGAAGTCGACGGGAGTCTTGTCCGTCATGTCTCTCCTCAGGGGCGTGCCGGACCGAGCATTTCTCCCGGGGCAACGCGGGAGGCGGCCCCGCCCATTCCCGGCTGCCGCCCGTCAGGGGCACATGGCAGGATCAGTGCTGTCCGCATACTGAACACCGTTCGAGGGAGTACCGCCCGTGCCCGGTCAGAATCTGTCCCGCGACGAGGCCCGGGAGCGGGCCGCCCTGCTGTCCGTCGACGGGTACGAGGTGTCGCTCGACGTGCGCTCGGCCGTCGGTGACGCCCAGGGCGAGGGGCCGCGCACCTTCCGGTCCGTCACCACGATCCGCTTCCGCTGCAACGAGCCCGGCGCGAGCAGCTTCGCCGACCTGATCGCGCCGAGCGTCACCGCGGTCTCCCTCAACGGCCGCGACCTCGACCCGAGCGAGGTCTTCGACGGCTCCCGGATCGCCCTGGAGGACCTGGCCGCCGACAACGAGCTGGTCGTCGACGCCCAGTGCGCCTACTCCCGCACCGGTGAGGGCCTGCACCGCTTCGTCGACCCGGAGGACGGCGAGGTGTACCTGTACACCCAGTACGAGCCGGCCGACTCGCGCCGGGTGTTCGCCAACTTCGAGCAGCCGGACCTCAAGGCGCCGTTCCGCTTCGAGGTGCGGGCGCCCGAGGAGTGGACGGTGTGGTCGAACGGGGCCGGTGAGCTCGCCGACGGCGTGTGGCGGTTCGCGGAGACGAAGCCGATCTCGACGTACATCACGTGCGTGGTCGCGGGGCCGTACCACTACGTGACGGACTCCTACGAGCGGGTGCTCGAGGACGGTACGCGGCTGGAGATCCCGCTGGGCGCGATGTGCCGCAAGGGTCTCGCGCCGCACTTCGACGCCGACGACGTCTTCCTGATCACCAAGCAGGGCCTGGACTTCTTCCACGACCACTTCGACTACCCGTACCCCTTCGGCAAGTACGACCAGGCGTTCGTGCCCGAGTACAACCTCGGCGCGATGGAGAACCCGGGCATGGTCACCTTCCGGGAGGAGTACATCTTCCGCGGGAAGGTGACGCGGGCGTCGTACGAGGGCCGTGCCAACACGATCCTGCACGAGATGGCGCACATGTGGTTCGGCGACCTGGTCACCATGGAGTGGTGGGACGACCTGTGGCTGAAGGAGTCCTTCGCCGACTTCATGGGCGCCTTCGCCAACGTCGGCGCGACCCGCTTCAAGGACGCCTGGATCACCTTCGCCAACCGCCGCAAGGCCTGGGCGTACCGCGCGGACCAGCTTCCGTCCACGCACCCGATCACGGCCGACATCCGTGACCTGGAGGACGCCAAGCTCAACTTCGACGGCATCACCTACGCCAAGGGCGCGAGCGTGCTCAAGCAGCTCGTCGCGTACGTCGGTGAGGACGCCTTCATGGAGGGTGCCCGCCGCTACTTCAAGCGGCACGCGTACGGCAACACGCGCCTCGGTGATCTGCTGTCGGTGCTGGAGGAGACCAGCGGCCGGGACATGGCCGCCTGGGCTCGGTCCTGGCTGCAGACGGCCGGCGTCAACTCGCTGACCCCGCAGGTGCTGCTGAGCGCCGAGGGCCGGATCGACGAGCTGGCGGTCGTGCAGGAGGCCGCCGAGTCGCACCCCGAACTGCGTCCGCACCGGGTGGCGGTGGGCCTGTACCGGCGTACCGGCGAGGGCGCGCTGGAGCGGTACGCGCGTGCCGAGGTGGACGTCGACGGGCCGCGCACGGTGGTCGCGGAGCTGGCCGGGGCCGAGGCGCCCGAGCTGGTCCTCGTCAACGACGACGACCTGACGTACTGCAAGACCCGCTTCGACGAGACCTCGCTGGCCACCCTGCGCGAGCACCTGGGGTCGCTGACCGACCCGCTGGCCCGTGCCCTGTGCTGGTCGGCGCTGTGGAACATGACGCGGGACGCGCTGCTGCCGGCCCGGGACTTCACCGCCCTGGTGCTGCGGTTCGGCGGGCGCGAGTCCGACATCGGCGTCCTGCAGATGCTGCACGCCTGGGCCGAGTCGGCGCTGGTGCACTACGTGGCCCCCGAGGGGCGCGAGGCCGTCGGCCGGCTGCTGGGCGAGGGCGCGCTGCGGGAGCTGCGCGACGCGGCGCCGGGCGGCGAGCAGCAGCTGGCGTGGGCGCGGTTCTTCGCGACGGTCGCCTCCGACGAGGCGGAGCTGCGGCTGCTGCGCGGGCTGCTGGAGGGCACGGAGAGGATCGACGGCCTGGACGTGGACCAGGAGCTGCGCTGGACGTTCCTGGAGCCGCTCGCCGCGCACGGCGAGGCCGACGAGGGCGTGCTGGCGGCCGAGCTGGCCCGGGACGACACGGCCTCCGGCAAGCGGCACCAGGTGCGCTGCCTGGCCGCCCGTCCGTCGGCGGCGGTGAAGGCGCAGGCCTGGGCGCAGGTCGTGGAGTCGGACGCGCTGTCCAACGCGCTGGTGGAGGCGACCATCGCGGGCTTCGCGCAGCCCTCGCAGCGGGAGCTGGTCGCGCCGTACGCGGAGAAGTACTTCGCGGCGATCGAGCGGGTGTGGAGCGAGCGGTCGATCCAGATCGGGATGGACGTCGTGCGGGGCCTGTTCCCGGCCCTGCGCGACTCGCAGGACACGCTCGACGCCACGGACGCCTGGCTGTCGGCCCACGAGAAGGCCGCGCCCGCGCTGCGCCGGCTGGTCCTGGAGGCGAGGGACGACCTGGCCCGGGCGCTGCGGGGGCAGGCCTGCGACGCGGCGGCGGCCACGCGGTAGGTCCTCCCCGGCACCCCGACCTCTGGCCAATGATTGGGCGTTCCGTCATCGTTACGGAATTCAGCCAATAGCAGCCGTAACCCCTGGCCGCACCGTTGCGGACCAGGGGTTTTCGGCATCCGAACACCCGTCCTTTAGGGCGGTCCTGTCCGGATTCGGCGATGGGCTTGTAACAGCGGTTAAGGGGCGGATCGGGCGCGGGAAGTTGCCGGTCATGACGCACAACACCCCGCTCTCCCCCCGCCCCCTCCACCACCTGGCCGACGGCAGGCGCCGCCTCATGACGGCCGCTCAGCTGCGGGCGCACGGTGTCTCGGCCGCCGAGGCCGACGAGCAGTGCCGCCCGGGCGGTCCCTGGCAGCAGCTCCTGCCGAACGTCGTCCTGCTCCACCCGGGCCCGCCCACCAGCGACGAGCGGCTGCACGCGGTCCTGCTGTACGCGGCCCGGGAGCGGTCCGCCGGCGCCACCGGGGTGCCGCTCCAGCCCGGCGCCGAGGGGGCCGCGTCCCCCGCCTACGCGGAGGCGGTGATCACGGGCCTGGCCGCGCTGACCCTGCACGGCTTCAGCGGCGCTCCCCCGCTGCCGTCCCTGGACGCCATCGACGTCCTGGTGCCGCGCACGCGCCGACTGCGTTCGACGGGGTGCGCGCGGATCGTGCGCACGGCCGCGCTGCCGGCCGCCGTGCCGGTCACCGGAGTGCCGGTGGCGCCGGTGGCCCGCGCCCTGGCCGACGCGGTGGCGGGGCTGACGGACGCGGGTGTCGTCCGCCGGCTGCTGACGGAGGCGGTGCGCGCGGGGCACTGCGAACCCGCCGCGGTGGTACGGGAGCTGACCCGGGCGCGGCTGCTGGGCCGGCCGCATGTGGTGGACGCCGTGGACTCGCTCGTGGCCGAGGGGCGGGCGATCGCGGAGCAGCGCCTGTACCGGATGGTGCGCGAGCACGGTCTGCCGGACCCGGTGTGGAACGTCGATCTGCGACTGCCCGGCGGCCCCCACCTCGGCGGTCTGGACGCCTACTGGCCGGAGCAGGCGGTGGCCCTGGAGCTGGACACCCGCGCGCACCGCCAGGAGGACGACGCGTTGTGGTCGGAATACGCCCGCAAGCGCGAGCACTTGGAACGACTGGGCATCACGGTCGTGCACATCACGCCGCGCAAGCTGCGGGAGTCGCTGGAGCACCAGGCGGCCGTGGTGCGTACGGCGTTGATGGCGGCCGGAGACCGGGAACCCGCCGCCTACGTCGTGGTGCTGCCCCGGTAGTGACGGACCGGGGCAGCATCCAGGAGGGGAGCGGAGGGACCGGTGGGCGCGATCGCCCGCCGGTCCCTCCTCGTGCGGACTCGGGTGGATTGTCACGGGCCACCCCTTTATGTCCCCGATGGCGTATGGCGGAAGTACGCCATGGCTCCCCGACGTCACGGACAACTCTCCCCAAACATCGATCCCTTGCGTAAGGCTGAGCGGTCGTCCGGGATCGCATTCCGGACCACTTCGGCCAGGGCCGATCGACCCCGGTCGTACACGCTCGTTCCTTCACCTTCAAGGGATGCAGATGACCCACACCCCCCAGCGCGAACCGATACCGGGCGCGAGACGCGCGGCCCGCCTGGCGATTGCCGCGGGTCTCGTCGCGGCGCTCTCGGCGGCCGGGCCGATACCCCTGGCCCTCGCGGCCGACGCCCCGGCCGCCGGCGCCCCCGCGCCGGCCGACGCCTCCGTCAAGTCCGCGCACGAAAAGCTCGGTTCGGACGACGCGGACCGGCTCGCCGAGGCCAAGGCCGACGGCACGAAGAGCGTCACGATGATGGTCGCCACAGCGCCCGGCCAGACCGAGCAGGTCGCGAAGGAGCTGGACGCCGTCGGCGGCGGCGCCGTGGGCCGGACCGACGACAAGCTCGGCTACGTCCGCGCCACCGTCCCCACCGCGAAGGCGGACTCGGTCATCGCCGCCGCCGCGAAGCTCTCCTCCGTGCACGGCATCGACCTGCGCGACGAGATCCCGCTGGACGACCCGACGCCGAGCGCGGACACGGCGAAGGGCGCCGCGACGAAGGGCCGCGCCTACCCGGCGCCGGACCGCCGGACGCCCGCCGAGAACCCGTACAACCCGTCCTTCGAGACGGGCGCCGTCGACTTCGTGAAGAAGAACCCGAAGGCGGACGGCCGCGGCATCACCATCGGCATCCTGGACTCGGGCGTGGACCTCGCCCACCCGGCGCTGCAGAAGACCACCACCGGCGAGCGCAAGATCGTCGACTGGGTCACCGCGACCGACCCGGTCGTCGACGGCGACCAGACCTGGCGTCCGATGCTGACCTCGGTCTCCGGTCCCGCCTTCACCTACGGCGGCCAGAGCTGGACGGCGCCCGCCGGCTCCTACCAGGTCAACGTCTTCCGCGAGGCGGTCACCGCCGGCGGCGACGCCAAGGGCGACGCGAACCGGGACGGCGACACCACCGACTCCTGGGGCGTCCTGTACGACGCCGCGGCCGGCACGGTCCGCGTCGACCTGAACAACAACCACGACTTCACCGACGACACCGCGATGAAGCCGTACAAGGACGGTTTCCAGGTCGGCTGGTTCGGCACCGACGACCCGAAGACGGACGTGGCCGAGCGCCAGCCGTTCGTGGTCGAGATCCGCAAGGACGTCGTCTACAACGGCGCCGGCGCCAAGGCCGACTTCGTCAACATCGGCGTCATCGAGTCCGAGCACGGCACGCACGTGGCCGGCCTCACCGCCGCTCACGGCCTGTTCGGCGGGAAGATGAACGGCGCGGCCCCGGGCGCGAAGATCGTCTCCTCGCGGGCCTGCTCCTGGTCCGGCGGCTGCACCAACGTCGCGCTCACCGAGGGCATGATCGACCTCGTCGTCAACCGCGGCGTCGACATCGTCAACATGTCGATCGGTGGCCTCCCGGCGCTGAACGACGGCAACAACGCGCGCGCCGAGCTGTACACGCGGCTCATCGACACCTACGGCGTCCAGCTGGTGATCTCCGCGGGCAACGAGGGCCCCGGCGCCAACACCATCGGCGACCCGGGCCTGGCCGACAAGGTCATCTCGGTGGGCGCGTCCATCTCCCGCGAGACCTGGGCCGCCAACTACGGCTCCGCGGTGAAGACGAAGTACGCGATGATGCCGTTCTCCTCCCGGGGCCCGCGTGAGGACGGCGGCTTCACGCCGACGCTCACCGCGCCCGGCGCCGCGGTCAACAGCATCCAGACCTGGCTGCCCGGCGCCCCCGTCCCGGAGGCCGGCTACGACCTGCCGGCCGGCTACGGCATGCTCCAGGGCACCTCGATGGCCTCCCCGCAGGCCGCCGGCGCCGCCGCGCTGCTGCTGTCCGCCGCCGAGCGGGAGGGCATCGACCTGACCCCGGCGAAGCTGCGCACCGCGCTGACCTCCACCGCCGACCACATCCCCGGCGTGCAGGCCTACGAGGAGGGCGCGGGCCTGGTCAACGTCCCCGACGCCTGGCGTGCGATCGAGCGCGGCGCGACCGCGCACGACTACACGGTCAAGGCGCCGGTCGACACCGCGATCGACCAGTTCCTGAAGACCCCGGGCCACGGCACCGGCCTCTACGACCGCGAGGGCGGCCTGAAGGCGGGCCAGAAGAAGACGTACGAGATCACACTGACCCGTACGTCCGGCGCCGACAAGGCGATCCGGCACGAGCTGCACTTCGAGAACAACGCCGGGCGCACCTTCCGGATCGTCGGCTCCGACGAGGTGAAGCTGCCGCTGAACAAGCCGGTGACCGTCAAGGTCGAGGCGCGGCCGGGCTCCGCGGGGCTCAAGAGCGCGATCCTGGAGGTCGACGACCCGCGCACCGAGGGCATCGACAAGCAGGTCCTCACCACGGTCGTGGTCTCGGCGCCGCTGAAGTACACCTTCTCCGCGAAGAACTCGGTGCAGCGCAACAGCACGCAGTCGTACTTCGTGACCGTCCCCGAGGGCGCCAAGACGCTCGAGGTGGCCATCGGCGGGCTGAAGGACAAGAGCCAGACCCGGTTCATCGCCATCCACCCGTACGGCGTCGCGGTCGACGACACCTCCACGCCGAAGTGCTACAACAACTACCTCGACGGCAACGGCTGCCGGCCCGACGTGCGCGCGTACGCCGACCCGCAGCCCGGCGTCTGGGAGATCGAGGTCGAGTCGCGGCGCACCTCGCCGCTGCTGGACAACCCGTACACGCTGGACGCCACCGTCCTCGGCGCCGACTTCGACCCCGAGGTCGTGACCGTGCCGGAGGCCAAGGCGGGCACCCCGGCGGCCGCCTCCTGGACGGTGACCAACCGGTACGCCGCCCTGGAGGGCAAGCTGGTCGGCGGCCCGCTCGGCTCGGCGAAGACGTCCCGCCCGTCGATCGAGCAGGGTGAGACCGCCACGACCACGGTCGAGGTGCCCGAGGGCGCCGCCTCGCTCGACGTCGCCATCGGGGGCGTCTCCGACGCGGCCGCCGACCTGGACCTGACGGTCTACGACCAGGACGGCGCCGTCGCCGGCCAGTCCGCCGACGGCGACTCGGAGGAGTCGGTGTCGATCGCGTCCCCGGCCGCCGGCACATACACCGTGGAGGTCGCGGGCTACTCGGTGCCGTCCGGCGCCACCGAGTACGACTACCGGGACGTGTACTTCGCCGCGTCCCTCGGCTCGGTCACCGTGGACGGCTCGGCGCCGGTGAAGCTCGGCACGGGCGGGACGGCGACGGTCACCGGCAGCGCGACCGCGCTGGCCGCCGCACCGGAGGGCCGTGAGTTCTTCGGCCGGGTCCAGCTGGTGAACGCCCGCGGCACGGTCGCGGGCCTCGGCAGCGTGCGGATCGGGACGGTCGTGCCGTAGTCCGGTACGGCACGACCGTGAGGGGGCGGGCGCCCGGTGGGGTGCCCGCCCCCTCTTCGTGGGGGGAGTCGTACGTCACACCGGGCCCGGCGCGCGGGTGCCGGCCGTCTCCCCCGGGCGGCGTCCGGAGCCGCCGCCGGCTCGGCGAAAATCTGTTCCCACAGCGGAAAGTCACCGCAACTTCCGGCCCGCGTCACCTCTCGAGAGGAATCCTCCAGGAGCGGGCGGCCTGCGACCGGCCGGCCGAAAGGCGGAGCTCAGGGGATTGCCCGTCCGTCCCTCGGGCAAACGATTGGACACACCGACCGGGATTCCGCACATGATGGAAGGGCCCCGCCCGCCCGGCCGGGTGCACGCACGTCACGAAAAGGAGTCACCGTGAGGGTCGGAATCGTCGGAGCCACCGGTCAGGTCGGCACGGTCATGCGCAGGATCCTCACGGAGCGGAACTTCCCGGTCACCGAGCTGCGCCTGTTCGCCTCGGCCCGCTCGGCCGGCAAGGACCTGGACGGTGTCACGGTGGAGGACGCGGCCACCGCCGACTACTCCGGCCTGGACATCGTGCTCTTCTCCGCGGGCGGCGCCACCTCCAAGGCGCTGGCCGAGAAGGTCGCCGCCCAGGGCCCCGTCGTGATCGACAACTCCTCGGCCTGGCGCCGCGACCCCGAGGTCCCCCTCGTGGTCTCCGAGGTGAACCCGCACGCGATCGCCGACCGCCCCAAGGGCATCATCGCCAACCCGAACTGCACCACGATGGCCGCGATGCCCGTGCTGCGTCCGCTGCACGCCGAGGCGGGCCTGGAGGCCCTCGTCGTCGCGACGTACCAGGCGGTGTCCGGCTCCGGGCTGGCCGGCGTGGACGAGCTGTTCGAGCAGGTCAGGAAGGTCGGCGACGACGCCCCGAAGCTCACCCACGACGGCTCGGCGGTGGAGTTCCCGAAGCCGGAGAAGTACGTCGCGCCGATCGCGTACAACGTGCTGCCGCTGGCCGGCTCGATCGTGGACGACGGTCTGCACGAGACGGACGAGGAGCAGAAGCTCCGCAACGAGTCCCGCAAGATCCTGGAGATCCCGGAGCTGAAGGTCTCCGGCACCTGTGTGCGCGTGCCCGTCTTCAGCGGCCACTCCCTCCAGATCAACGCCCGCTTCGCCCGCCCGATCAGCGTCGAGCGCGCCAAGGAGCTGCTCGCCGGCGCCCCCGGCGTCGCGCTGGCCGAGGTGCCGACCCCGTTGCAGGCGGCCGGCCAGGACCCCTCCTACGTGGGCCGCATCCGTCAGGACGAGACCGTGGAGAACGGCCTCGCCCTGTTCGTCTCCAACGACAACCTGCGCAAGGGCGCGGCGCTGAACGCGGTGCAGATCGCGGAGCTGGTGGCCGCCGAGCTGAAGGGCTAGTACCTGCGGGCTACCCCCGCCCGACCTCGTAGAGGAAGCAGCCGTACTCGACGGCCCGGACGTGGACGACCGCCACGGACGGGTCGTCGAACGCTTCCCGGAGGGCGTGGGGGAAGGCGCCGGGGTCCCCGATCAGCCGCCCGCCCAGGATGTGTCCGTCGGCGGAGTAGCGGCGCAGGACGCGGTGCGAGTTGGTGAAGGGCAGGCCGTCCGTCTCCGGGCCCGCGCAGTCCTCGGCGAAGGCGTGGACGAAGACCGGCCCCCGCTCGTCGTACGCGCCCGGGTCGGCGCCCGTCGCCGCCGCCCAGCGGCGCAGCGGCGCGTAGGAGACCAGGGCGATGCGCTCCCCCGGCACGCTGTGGCGCAGGCAGCAGCGCAGGGGTGAGCCGCCCTCGTCATCGGTCACGGGGACGGGGGCGCGGCCGGCGTCGTCGGTGTCGCGCAGTTCCTTGAGGGCGGCCGGGGGGACGGGCCGTACGAGGTAGCCGTTCATGGGTCCCAGCCTCACGCGCACGCGACCCGCGTACCGGCGGGAATTGGACATCGCGTTCGGGGTCGGCCACGTGGAAGGATGGCGCAACCCACACATAACGAGGAGATGACCGCGTGCCTGGCACAAACCTGACTCGCGAAGAGGCGCAGCAGCGGGCGAAGCTGCTGACCGTTGACTCGTACGAGATCGATCTCGATCTCACCGGCGCGCAGGAGGGCGGCACCTACCGGTCCGTGACCACGGTGCGCTTCGACGTCGCCCCGGGCGGCGGCGAGTCCTTCATCGACCTGGTCGCGCCGACGGTCCACGAGGTGACGCTGAACGGCGACACGCTCGACCCGGCCGAGGTGTTCCAGGACTCCCGCATCGCCCTGCCGGGGCTGCTGGAGGGCCGCAACGTCCTCCGCGTCGTCGCGGACTGCGCCTACACCAACACCGGTGAGGGCCTGCACCGCTTCGTCGACCCGGTGGACGACCAGGCGTACCTCTACACCCAGTTCGAGGTGCCGGACGCGCGGCGGGTCTTCGCGAGCTTCGAGCAGCCGGATCTGAAGGCGACCTTCCAGTTCACCGTGACGGCGCCCGAGGGCTGGACGGTCATCTCCAACTCGCCGACGCCCGAGCCGAAGGACAACGTCTGGTCCTTCGAGCCGACCCCGCGCATGTCGACGTACGTCACGGCGCTGATCGTCGGCCCGTACCACTCGGTGCACAGCGCCTACGAGAAGGACGGCCAGTCGGTGCCGCTCGGCATCTACTGCCGGCCCTCGCTCGCCGAGCACCTCGACGCGGACGCCATCTTCGAGGTGACCCGGCAGGGCTTCGACTGGTTCCAGGAGAAGTTCGACTACCGGTACCCCTTCAAGAAGTACGACCAGCTCTTCGTGCCGGAGTTCAACGCGGGCGCGATGGAGAACGCGGGCGCGGTGACCATCCGCGACCAGTACGTGTTCCGCTCCAAGGTGACGGACGCCGCGTACGAGGTGCGGGCGGCGACGATCCTGCACGAGCTGGCGCACATGTGGTTCGGCGACCTGGTCACCATGGAGTGGTGGAACGACCTGTGGCTGAACGAGTCGTTCGCCACCTACGCCGAGGCTGCCTGCCAGGCCGACGCGCCGGGCTCGAAGTGGCCGCACTCGTGGACGACGTTCGCCAACCAGATGAAGACCTGGGCGTACCGGCAGGACCAGCTGCCGTCCACGCACCCGATCATGGCGGACATCCGCGACCTGGACGACGTGCTCGTCAACTTCGACGGCATCACGTACGCCAAGGGCGCGAGCGTGCTCAAGCAGCTCGTCGCGTACGTCGGTGAGGACGCGTTCTTCGCGGGCGTGCAGGCGTACTTCAAGCGGCACGCGTTCGGCAACACCCGCCTGTCCGACCTGCTGGGCGCGCTGGAGGAGACCTCCGGGCGCGATCTGAAGACCTGGTCGAAGGCGTGGCTGGAGACGGCCGGCATCAATGTGCTGCGCCCGGAGATCGAGACGGACGCGGACGGCGTCATCACCTCCTTCGCGATCCGCCAGGAGGCCCCGGCGCTGCCCGCCGGCGCCAAGGGTGAGCCCACCCTGCGCCCGCACCGCATCGCGATCGGCGCCTACGACCTCGACGCGGACGGCAAGCTGGTGCGCGGCGACCGGGTCGAGCTGGACGTGGACGGCGAGCTGACGTCAGTGCCGCAGCTGGTCGGCAAGCGCCGCCCGGCGGTGGTGCTGCTCAACGACGACGACCTGTCGTACGCGAAGGTCCGCCTGGACGAGCAGTCCCTCGCGGTGGTCACCGAGCACCTCGGGGACTTCACCGAGTCGCTGCCGCGCGCCCTGTGCTGGGCGTCGGCCTGGGACATGACCCGGGACGCGGAACTCGCCACCCGGGACTACCTGTCGCTGGTGCTGTCCGGCATCGGCAAGGAGTCCGACATCGGCGTCGTGCAGTCGCTGCACCGCCAGGTGAAGCTGGCCATCGACCAGTACGCCGCCCCGACCGCCCGCGAGGCGCTGCTCACCCGCTGGACCGAGGCGACGCTGGCCCACCTGCGCGCCGCCGAGGCGGGCAGCGACCACCAGCTGGCGTGGGCGCGGGCGTTCGCGGCGACGGCCAGGACGCCGGAGCAGCTCGACCTCCTGGACGCGCTGCTCGACGGCACGCAGAGCATCGAGGGTCTGGCCGTCGACACCGAGCTGCGCTGGGCGTTCGTGCAGCGCCTCGCGGCCGTGGGCCGGTTCGGCGGCGCGGAGATCCAGAGCGAGTACGAGCGGGACAAGACGGCCGCCGGTGAGCGCCACGCCGCCACCGCGCGGGCCGCCCGTCCGACCGAGGCGGCCAAGGCGGAGGCCTGGGAGTCGGTCGTGGAGTCCGACAAGCTGCCGAACGCCGTGCAGGAGGCGGTCATCGCCGGCTTCGTCCAGACGGACCAGCGCGAGCTGCTGGCGCCGTACACGGAGCGGTACTTCGAGGCGCTCAAGGGCGTCTGGGACTCCCGTTCGCACGAGATCGCCCAGCAGATCGCGGTCGGCCTGTACCCGGCCGTGCAGGTGTCCCCGGAGACCCTGGACCGCACGGACGCCTGGCTGTCCTCCGCCGAGCCGAACGCGGCCCTGCGCCGGCTGGTCTCGGAGTCCCGCTCGGGCATCGAGCGCGCCCTGAAGGCCCAGGCGGCCGACGCGGCGGCGGCCGAGTAGCGACACGCACACGTGGGGGCGCCCGGTGCCGCACCGGGCGCCCCCTTCGCGTGTCAGGCGGCCGCGCGTACGGAGGCGTCGAGCAGCTCGCCGAGCAGCGTCCGGGCGTGCCGCAGTTCGGCGATCCGGTCGTCCAGGTCGCCGAGCCGCTCCCGCAGCAGGTCCTGGACGCAGACGTCGACCTCGGGGCCGTCGCCGAGGACGCACGGGAGGAGTTCGCGGATGACCCGGGTCGGGAGCCCGGCGGCCAGCAGCGTGCGGATGCGCGCGACCTCGGTGACGGCCTCGGCCGGGTAGTGGCGCTGGCCCCCCGCGCCGCGCCCGGGGGCGAGCAGCTCCTGCTCCTCGTAGTAGCGCAGCAGCCGGACGCTCACGCCGGTCGCCCGTGCCAGTTCGCCGATCCTCATGTGCCCCACCTCACACTCGACGGCCTTGAACCTCACATCGATGAGAGATCCTACGGTCGGCGCATGACCACTTCACCGCGAACGCCCCTGTCCCTCTACGGCTTCCTGCGCCCCAAGCCCGAGCGCGCCGACGAGGTCAGACGGGTCCTCACCTCCCTCGTCGAGCCCACCCGGCGGGAGGAGGGGAACCTCCAGTACCACCTGCACGAGCACGAGGACGGCCGGTTCTTCCTCTACGAGGTCTGGCGCTCCCAGGCCGACCTGGACCGGCACAACGCCCTCCCGGCGCTGCGGGCGTTCCTGGATCGTCTGCCGGAGTATCTGGAGGGCGAGGTGGAGGGGTACTTCGACACGATGCTGAGCGCCTATCCGGCGGCCGGCGACGTGGTCTGAGCTCCGCCGGGACGGGGTGCGGCGGCCGTGCGCAGCGCGTCCAGGACCCGGCCCACCGCCGTCCCCTCCTCCGCTCCCCTGCGCACGGCCGCGACGACGTGGCGGACCGGGCGGTCCGCGCGCAGCTCCCGCATCGCCACGCCGTCGCGCGGCACCACCGCCATGCGCGGCACGAGGGCGACGCCCATGCCCGCCTCGACCATCGCCAGGATCGCCGTCCAGCCGGCCGCCGAGTGCCCCTGGTGGGGGCGGAACCCGGCGGCCTCGCAGGCTCCCCGGGTGATGTCGGACCAGGGCCCGCTGCCGCCGAAGATCCACGGCTCGGCGGCGAGGTCGGCCAGCCGCAGCCCGGCCGCGGCGGCGAGCGGGTGGTCGCGGGGCAGGGCGACGTCCAGCGGGTCGGCGAGCAGCGGGACGCGGGTGAAGCGGGGGTCGGCGGGGGACGGCGCCTGCGCCGCCAGGGACAGGGCGAGGTCCACCTCCTGGGCGGCGAGCAGCTCGTACGCCTCCTGCGCCTCGGTCTCCCGCACCCGCACCGTGATGCCGGGACGCGTCGCCCGCAGCGCGGTCACGGCCGGTACGACGAGGGCGGGTACGGCGGTGGAGAAGGCGCCGACCCGCACCTGACCGGCGTCCCCGTGGACGTGGGCCGCTAGGTCGGCGTCGGCGCGCTCCAGTCGCTCGAACACCGCCTCGGCGTGCCCGAGCACGAGCCGGGCCGCGTCCGTCAATCGGACCCGTCTGCCGTGGGCCCGGAGCAGTTCCACGCCGAGCTGCCGGGAGAGGTTCGTCAGCTGCTGGGACACGGCCGACGGCGTCATGTGCAGCGCCTCGGCCGTCGCGGTCACCGTGCCCCGGTCCCGCAGCGTCCGCAGGATCTGGAGCTTGCGGAGGTCCCATTCGGCCATGGCGGCAACCTACCGGCGGGCCCCCGCGCCGAGGACGACGCCTCCCAGGATCAGCGCCATACAGCCGGCCTGCGCCCAGCCGGTCGGCTCGGCCAGCAGCAGCCAGGACAGGAGGGCGACGCAGACCGGCTGGAGGTAGTAGACGACACCGGCGCGGGCCGCGCCGATCAGGGAGATCGCTCTGTTCCAGGCGAAGAAGGCCACGGCCGACGAGGCGACGCCGACGTAGAGGAGCGGCAGGACCGTGCCGGCCGTCGGGGTGAAGCCGCCCTGGACGGCGAGGCTGACGCCCTGTGCGGGCAGCAGCATCACGGTGCCGGCCAGGAAGGTGGTGAACAGGAAGGCGGAGCCGTCGAGGCCGGCGGGGCGGCGGCGCAGCAGCGCGCTGTAGGAGCCGAAGGAGCAGGCGGCGGCGATCATCCACAGGTCGCCGGCCGAGAAGGACGCCCCGCCGCCGACGAGCAGCAGCACGCCCGTGCAGGCGATGAGGAGGCCGGCGATCCGGCGGGCGCCGAGCCGGACGCCGGACGCGCGCTCGAAGACGGCCATCAGGACCGGCGAGGCGGCCATGATCATGCCCATGTTGGCGGCGGGGGTGGTGACGCCGGCCTGGTTGACGAGGGTGTTGTAGACCGTCACGCCGAGCAGGGAGGCGAGGAGTACGAAGCCGAGGTGACGGCGGATCAGCGCGCGCTGCCGCCAGGCCCGCCGGGCGCCGAAGGGGGCGACGACGGCGAGCGCCACCACCCAGCGCCAGAAGGCGTGCTGGACGGGCGGGACGCTGTCGCCGAGGGCGCGGGAGGTGACGAAGCTGCCGGACCAGACGAGGGTCGCGAGGACGGCGAGCCCGAGGCCGAGGGCGACGGGAGTCGTGGTCCTCGGCCGGCCGGCAGGGGTGTCGCCGGGATGGGTGGTGGTGAGGGTGCGGCGGTCGGCGATGGCCACGAAGGTCCTTTCCCAGTCGGAGGCCGGTGCCGTCACCGTCGCAGGGCCGGACCCGTCAGGTCCATCGAATCTTTTCGACCGTTCTTTGAAGGAGAACTGAACGGTACGGCCGGGTCGGCCTGGCGGCGGGGTGTGAGCTGCCCCGCTACGGTCGCGCCGAAGGCCAGCGCCATGCCCGCCGTCTGCACGGGCGTCAGCTCCTGCCCCAGGGCCGCCCAGCCGACCACGGCGGCGGTCAGCGGGGAGAGCGGGCCGAGGAAGGTGACCTGGGTGGCGGAGAGCCGGCCGATGCCGCGGAACCACAGCCAGTACGCCACCGCCGTGTTCGCCAGCGCGAGGTAGAGGTAGCCGCCGACCGCCGGGCCGTCCAGCGCGGGCGGGGCACCCTCGACCAGGAGGGCGACGGGGGCGATGAGGAGGCCGCCGGCGGTCAGCTGCCAGCCGGTGAGGGCGAGCGGGCCGACGCCGTCGGGGCGCCCCCACCGCTTGGTGAGGACGGTGCCGGCGGACATCGACGCGGTGGAAGCGAGGGCCGCCAGCGCGCCGAGCGCGTCCAGCGCTCCGGCCGCCTTGAGCACGACCAGGCTGACGCCGGACGCGGCGACGAGGCCGGTGAGCACGGCACGGGCGGTGGGCCGCTGCCCCAGCAGCAGCGCCGAGAGCCCGACGACGAAGAGCGGGCCGACCGAGCCGACGACGGCCGCCATGCCGCCCGGCAGCCGGTAGGCGGACAGGAACAGCAGCGGGAAGAACGCCCCGATGTTCAGCACGCCCAGCACCGCCGCCTTCCCCCACCAGGCGCCGCGTGGCAGCACCCGGACGAGGGCGAGCAGCAGCAGCCCGGCGGGCAGGGCGCGCATCAGGCCCGTGAACAGAGGGCGGTCGGGCGGCAGGAACTCGGTGGTGACGGCGTAGGTGGTGCCCCAGGAGACGGGGGCGAGGGCGGTGAGCGCGATGAGGGCGGGGCGGGTGGCGGCCATGAGGGCACCCTTCGGAGGCGAGAGAAACTCGGCGGAAGTAGCTTACTTCTAAGCAAGTTTCCGTCAAGCTACTTTCTTGCGGTCGAGCGGGAGGGCGCCGATACTCGTTCCATGACTGAACCCCCCAAGGACCCCGTCGACGCGATCGTCGACCAGTGGGCGGCGGTGCGGCCGGACCTGGACACGGCCGCCATGGAGGTCTTCGGCCGCGTCTTCCGGCTCTCGCGCGCGATGGGCGACCGGATGGAGAAGGCGTACACGCCGTACGGGATCTCCCGGGGTGAGTTCGACGTCCTGGCCACCCTGCGCCGCTCCGGCGAGCCCTACGCGCTCTCCCCCCGGCAGCTCTCGGCCACGCTGATGCTCACCACCGGCGGCATGACCGGCCGCCTCGACAAACTCGAGCGGGCCGGGCTGCTGCGCCGCTCCCCCGATCCGCACGACCGCCGGGGGCTGCGGGTCACGCTCACCGAGAAGGGTCTGGAGCTGATCGACGAGGCGGTCGGGGCCGGTCTCGCCGTCCAGACCGAGGCGCTCGCCGCCCTCGACGCCGACCGCGCCGCGCAGCTGGCCGACCTGCTGCGCGAACTCCTCGCCGGCACCGAGAAGTAGACGGCCGAGAAGGGGACGGCCGCTCAGCCCACGTGGGCGGCGACGGCCGCCGCGGTCTGTGCCGCGTCCGCGTCGTCCGCCGCCCGCGAACACCACGTCGGGCACGCGGGTGCCGGTCAGCCGGTAGGAGCCGCGGGGGGGGGCGGGGTAGCGGTGGCCGACACCGGTGAGGTGGCCGGCCGCCCGGCTCCGGGCGGGGTCCACATGGCCGAGGACGGTGGCGAAGACCGCCCGCAGCGCCGGCGTCCAGAGGCGCTCGGCCCGACGACGCCGAACCCCTGGCCAGGTGACCCGGCCAGAGCATACGGCCGGGAATCCACCCCCCGGGAACGCCGAAAGGCGCCGGCCCCGTCGCAGGTACGGCTGATGCGCGTACGTGCGACGGGGCCGGCGCCGATCGGTTGGTGCCGTGGTGGGCCGTCAGGCCTTGGCGCCGGCCTTGGTCTTCACGTTGCGGCTGGTCGAGCGGTGACTCTCCTGGGACCTGTCCAGGACCATGACCAGACCCGCGATGACCACGAACAGCGCGATCGGGAGCAGGACGTACAGACCCAGCGTCTCGATGACGCTCAGGCCCGTGCCGGGGTCGTCGCCGTCGTCGCGGGTCAGCGCGAGCGCGGGGGACGACATGAGCAGCATCATCAGCGTCGTACCGGCTGCCAGGGCGCCGGCGCGCAGGGCGTTCTTCTTGTCCACGGTGCAAAGTTAGCGAACGGCCGAACGGGGCGCGCGCCCGGGGTGCCGTACGGGGCCCCGGGCGCCTCCGTTCAGTGCGCGGAGCGGGCCCGCATCACGTCGATCAGGGCGTGCAGGCGTGGGGAGGCGGCCAGGTCCTCCAGGGTCACCGGGCGTCCCTCGGCGTCGGCGACGGGCAGCCGCCAGTTGGGGTACTGGTCCCAGGTGCCGGGGAGGTTCTGCGGGCGGCGGTCGCCGACGGTGTCGGGGAGCCAGAGGCCGACCATGCGGGCGGGGGTGCGCAGCAGGAAGCGGTGGACGGCCTGGATCTCGGCCTCCTCGGCGGAGGTGTCGGTGCCGCCGGCGGTGCCCTGGAGCAGCCCGAGGCGGGCGAGCAGGCCGAGCCACTCCGCGGTGTCCGCCGCCGCCTCGGCGCGTTCCTGCTCCAGCGGGCGGGTCAGCAGCCCGAGCCGGTCGCGGAGTTCGACGTGGTCGCCGGTGAGCCGGGCGGCGGTGGAGGGCAGGTCGTGGGTGGTGGCGGTGGCCAGGCAGTCGGCCCGCCACTGCCCGGGGGACAGGGGCCGGCCGTCGCCCGCCCAGTCGCGTTCGAACCAGAGCACCGACGTGCCGAGCACCCCGCGGTCGCGCAGGGCCTCGCGCACGCCCGGTTCCACGGTGCCGAGGTCCTCCCCGATGACGACGGCGCCGGCCCGGGTGGCCTCCAGGACGAGGACGGCGAGCATGGCCTCGGCGTCGTAACGCACGTAGGTGCCCTCGGTGGGCGGATGGCCCTCGGGCACCCACCAGAGCCGGAACAGGCCCATGACGTGGTCGATGCGCAGGGCGCCCGCGTACCGGAACAGGCCGCGCAGCAGGCGCCGGAAGGGCGCGTACCCGGAGTCGGCGAGGCGGTCGGGGCGCCAGGGCGGCAGGCCCCAGTCCTGGCCGCGGGCGTTGAAGGCGTCCGGCGGCGCGCCGGCCGACATGCCGGCGGCGAAGTGGTCCTGCTGGGCCCAGGCGTCGGCGCCCAGCGGGTGCACGCCCACCGCGAGGTCGTGCACGATCCCGACCGGCATGCCGGCGGCACGGGCGGCGTCCTGGGCGGCGGTGAGCTGGGTGTCGGTGAGCCAGGCGAGGCGCGAGTGGAAGTCGACGCGGTCCATCAGCTCGCCGCGGGCGCGGGCGGTCTCGGCGGAGCGCGGGTCGCGCAGCGCCTCGGGCCAGCGGCGCCAGTCGGAGCCGTGCACCTCGGCGAGCGCGCACCAGGTGGCGTGGTCCTCCAGGGCGGTGCCCTGTTCGGCGAGGTAGTCGCAGTAGGCGGCGCGGCGGCCGGGGCCGAGGGGGACCTCGCGGAGCAGTTCCAGGGCGTCGCGCTTGAGTTCCCACACGGCGTCCCGGTCGATGAGGGCGCCCTTCTCCAGTACGGCCTCCCGCAGCCGCCCGGCCCGCTGCCGGAGGGCGCGTACGCGGTCGGCTCCGGGGACGTACGCGAACTCGGGCACGGCCTCGATCCGCAGATGGACGGGGTCGGGGAAGCGCCGGGAGGAGGGCCGGTAGGGCGAGGGGTCGGTGGGGGCACCGGGCACGGCCGCGTGCAGCGGGTTGACCTGGACGAATCCGGCGCCGAGGGCGCGTCCGGCCCAGGCGGCCAGCTCGGTGAGGTCGCCGAGGTCGCCCATGCCCCAGGAGCGGCGGGACAGGAGGGAGTAGAGCTGGACGAGGAGCCCGTAGGAACGGCCGGCCGGGGCGGGCAGCCGGTCGGGGGCGACGATGAGGTGGGCCTCGGCGGTCCGGCCGTCGGGCGCCGTGGCGGTCAGCCGGTGGTACCCGGCGGGGAGCTGTCCGGCGTCGGCGCGGATCTCGCCCTGTTCGGTCTCGACGCGCAGGACGGTGCCCTCGGGCAGTGCGGCGAGGGCGTCCGGGGTGCCGCCGCCGGCGCGGGCGACCACGGTCGGCGGCAGCAGGCGCTCGCGCAGCTCGGCCTCACGGGCGGCGAGCGCGGCCCGTACGGTTCCGGGGGTGCCCGCGTCCACGCCGAGGGCGGCCAGCGCGAGGGTGACGGCGGTGGCCGAGGCCGGGACGGTGCGGCCCGGTGAGGGGCTGTAGGAGGTGGCGACGCCGTGCAGGGCGGCGAGCCTGGTCAGATCCTCGGGAAGGTCCTCGGTGGGCGGCTCGGCCGGCCGGGCAGCGGGCATCTGTGACCTCTACGACCTCGTGAGTTCCGGGACGGGGACGGCGAAGGAGGGGCCGCCCTGCTCGGGCACGTCGGCCGTGAGTTCGGGCGAGGACTCGCTGGTCAGCGGCACGGCGTCGGCGAACGGCGACTCGCTGGTGAGGGGCTCGGCGTCGGGCAGCGGGGGCTCGCTGGTGAGCGGCGTCTCGGCACAGCTGCCGGTGGCGCCGAAGACGCAGTAGTGCGGGGTGCCGGAGTCGGCGGAGGGCTCCGCCCAGGGTGTGGACGGCTCCGCCACGGGTTTGGAAGGGGCCGGGAGCAGCAGGGGTGCCGGTGCAGCCACGAGGGTCTCCTTTGTGTCGAGCACGCTTTTGGCGGGTTACGGCAGCCCTACCCAGTCGGCGCCCGGACAGGCACCCCAGGACGGCCAACGTGTCACTGGTCACATTCTGCCCCGGGCATACACCCCAGAACCGAACGAAATTCCCCTGCGGCCGTCACTCGTTCGGGCATGAGCTTGCTGGAGACCGCCCTCCCGCTCGCACCCGCGCTGCTGCTGGCGGGCGTCGGGGGGCATGGCCGTCGGCACCTGGTACTCGGTTGTGACCGGAGCCGGCTCGGTGCCGTGGGCGGCCCTGCTGGTCGCGCCTGCCGTGTACGCGTCCTGCCTGCTCGCCGCGGCGACGGCCCTCCCCCTGCTGGGGCGCTCGGTGCGGCCGGGGGAGCTGCGGTACGTGTAGGGGGACCTGATGAACTGATCCCCATGACGTCGCTGCCGCACCGGGTGCTACGGGCCCTCGACCGGTTCAACGCCGCGCACCCCTGGGACCACAACGCCCACTACCACCCGTGGCTCCTGCGAAGGCTGCCCCGCCGGTTCGGCCGGGCGCTGGACGTGGGGTGCGGCACCGGCGATCTCGCCCGGTCACTGGCGGCCCGGGCCGGTGAGGTGCGGGGCGTCGACGCCGATCCGGTGATCGTCTCGGCGGCCCGGCGGCTGACCCGGCCGGGCACTCCGGTGACGTACACGGTCGCGGACGCTCCGCACGGACTGCCCGAGGGGCCCTTCGACGTCATCACCTGCGTCGCCGTCCTGCACCATCTGCCGCTCACCGAGGCGCTGGCGGCCTTCCGCCGGCGGCTGGCTCCCGGAGGGACACTGGTGGTCGTCGGGCTGTACCGGGCGCGGACGGCGGGGGACCAACTGCTCGGCGTCGTCGCCGCCCCGGCGAACGCCGCCGTCGGCTGGGTCAAGGCACGCGGCCGCGCGGTGGCCCCGCCGGTCGCGATGACCGCCGTCACCCGCCCGGCGGCCATGACCTTCGCCGGCATTCGCCGGGAGGCCGGCACCGCCCTGCCGGGCGCCCGAGTCCGCCGCCGCCTCTTCTGGCGCTACACCTTGGTGTGGCGCCACCCCTGACGGCCGGCCTCGACCCAGCGACGCCGTGAACTCCGCCCACGCCTCCGGCGCCAGCCGCGGCACCGGACCGTCCTCACCACCCTTGGAATCCCGCACGGCCACCATCCGCCTGCGGATCACACTCGGTCACCGCGTCCTGCGGGTCGAGGTGAGCGACCCGCGCGGCGAGCGGTTGCCGTGCCCCCGGCCCGCCGACCAGTTCGGGCGCGGCCTCCTGCTCATCGAGGCACTCGCCGACCGGTGGGGACGGGAGCCGCGTTTCGTCGGCAAGACCGTGTACGCCGAGTGGGACACGGCCCCTGGCAGGCCGGTTCTCCCCTACCCTGAGCGTGTGGAGCCCGGCAGATCCGGAGGAGCCCTCTGACCGTGACCGCCGACAGGCCCCAGATGCTCGTCACCGAGTTCGAGGAACTCGCCCGCCACGCCGCCCGGAGCACAGAAGGCGCACGGCTCGAGTTCATCAACGGACATCTGGGGGGCAAGGCCGTGCCCGACCCTGCCCTTCGGCAAGGATGTCGCACTCCCCGAGCCGGTCGGGATCACCCTGGACACCGAGCCGCTGAAGAACTGGGTGCGCTGAGCGAGCCCCGCCCGGCCCGGGTCCGTCAGGCCGAGATGCCGTCGATCCGGGCCATGGCGTCGTCCGCGCCGTACGGCTGGAGGTAGGGCAGCCAGCGCGGGTCGCGGTGGCCCGTGCCGATGATGCGCCAGGCCAGGCCCGTGGGCGGGGCGGGCTTGTGGCGCAGGCGCCAGCCGATCTCGCCGAGGTGCCGGTCCGCCTTGACGTGGTTGCAGCGGCGGCAGGACGCCACCACGTTGGTCCACACGTGCTGCCCCCCGCGACTGCGCGGGACGACGTGGTCGACGCTGGTGGCCACCCCGCCGCAGTACATGCAGCGGCCTCCGTCGCGCGCGAAGAGCGCCCGCCGGGTGAGAGGAACGGGCCCCCGGTAGGGGACCCGCACGAATCGCTTGAGCCGGACCACGCTGGGTGCGGGGACGGTGACGGTCGCGCTGTGCAGAAAGGCGCCGGACTCCTCGAGGCACACGGCCTTGTTCTCGAGGACGAGGACGAGCGCGCGGCGGAGCGGTACGACGCCGAGTGGCTCGTACGACGCGTTGAGAACCAGGACATGCGGCACGGATGCCTCCTTGTACGCCGGCGGCGCGTGGCTCGCGCCGGGACGATCCGTAGTCAGTCTCCCCTCATGCCAGGTGAACGCGCCACCATGTCCCGGTAACGGGCTGGGAGTGTTTTCGACCACACCTGATGCATCCCCCGGAGCCTGACCAGTTCAAGCGCGGGTGAGCACCGTCTCTCCTGCGGGCTTCTCGCCGATCCCCACATCGTGCCCCGTTAGTGTGGTTGTCCTGCCCGTCCGGTGACCTTCCCGTGACCTTGGACCAGACCCTTGGACCGCGGTCGCCCGGCCGCCCGCGCCGCGGGACGGGCCGCTGCACCTGGAGGTATCCGCCGTGTCCCTGTCCGCCGCCGTCCCCTTGGCCGCCGGTTCGTCGCCGTCGCCCTCGCCGTCCCCGACGGCCCCGGGGGTGCCCACGCTCAAGGACGCCCAGGAGCACGCGACGAACGCCGCGAGCTGGGTCGAGCAGAACTGGTCGACGTGGCTCGCGATCGGGCTGCGCGTGCTGCTGATCGTCGTGATCGCGACGGTGCTGCGCGCGGCGGTACGGCGGGCGATCACCAAGCTGATAGACCGGATGAACCGCACCGCCGGGGCCGTGGACGGCACCGCGCTCGGCGGGCTCCTGGTGAACGCGGAGCGCCGCAGGCAGCGCTCGCAGGCCATCGGCTCGGTACTGCGTTCGGTGGCCAGCTTCCTCGTCCTGGGCACCGCGGCCCTGATGATCCTCGGCACCTTCCAGATCAACCTGGCCCCGCTGCTGGCCTCCGCGGGTGTCGCCGGCGTCGCGATCGGTTTCGGCGCCCGCAACCTGGTCACCGACTTCCTGTCCGGCGTCTTCATGATCCTCGAGGACCAGTACGGCGTCGGCGACACCATCGACGCGGGCGTGGCCTCCGGCGAGGTCATCGAGGTCGGGCTGCGCGTCACCAAGCTGCGCGGCGCCGACGGCGAGATCTGGTACGTCCGCAACGGCGAGGTCAAGCGCATCGGCAACCTCTCCCAGGGCTGGTCGACGGCCGGCGTGGACGTGACCGTCCGCTCCGACGAGAACCTGGACAAGGTGAAGGAGACCCTCGCCGGGGTCGGCGAGCGGATGAGCAAGGAGGAGCCCTGGAACGAGATGCTCTGGGGTCCGATCGAGGTCCTCGGCCTGGACTCCGTGCTGCTCGACTCCATGGTGGTGCGGGTCTCCGCGAAGACCATGCCCGGCAAGGCCCTCACCGTCGAGCGTGAGCTCCGCTGGCGCATCAAGCGCGCCTTCGACGAGGCCGGCATCGCGATCGTCGGCGGCGCCACGGTCCCGGTGGACGGGGCCACGGCCCCCGACCCGACGGCGGGCGTCGCGGCACCGTCGGCGTACGCGAGCACCGTGTCGCCGCAGTCCATGGCGGCGTCCCCGATCCCGCCGCCGAGCACCACCAAGTAGCCCGTCCACACCGTCCGGAGACCGCCCCCGAGGTGACGATCACGTCGTCTCGGGGGCGGTCTCTTGACGTCCCCCCGCGGGCGGGCCTACGTTCTCCAGCCAACAGGAAACTTTCCTAACAGACGTTTCCGCTGCTCGGCGCGGTGGACTTCCCCAGCCGTACCCTGAAAAGCTGAGCGGTCGAGAGGCAGGTGTGGACACGCATGGCAGGAACCGCCGGAACGCCGGGCACCCCGCGTGTCCTGCGCGCCATGAACGACCGGGCCGCCCTCGATCTCCTGCTGGAGCACGGCCCCCTGTCGCGGACCCGGATCGGCAAGCTGACCGGCCTGTCGAAGCCGACCGCCTCCCAGCTGCTGGCCCGCCTGGAGGCGGCCGGGCTGGTACTGGCGGGCGGCACGACCGAGGGGCGCCCGGGGCCCGGAGCCCAGCTCTACGAGGTCAATCCGGCCGCCGCGTACGCCGCCGGGCTCGACGTCACCCCGGGCCGCGTCCTGGCCGCGGTCGCCGACGTCACCGGCCGCACGGTCGGCCGGTACGAGCTGCCCACCCCCGGACGGCGTCCCGCCACCCCCGTCGTCCAGCAGGTCACCGACGCCCTCGACGGCGCCGTGAAGGCGGCCGGACTCGTCCGCGGCGACGTCCACCGCCTCGTCATCGGCACCCCGGGCGCCTTCGACCCGGGCACCGGGCGGCTGCGCTACGCCTCCCACCTGCCCGGCTGGCACTCCCCCACCCTCCTGGACGAACTCGCCGCCGCACTGCCGATGCCGGTCGAGTACGAGAACGACGTGAACCTCGCCGCCGTGGCCGAGCAGCGGCTCGGCGCCGCCCGGGGCCACGAGGACTTCGTCCTGCTGTGGAACCACGAGGGCCTCGGCGCCGCCCTGGTCCTCGGCGGCCGGCTGCACCGCGGCTGGACCGGCGGCGCCGGCGAGGTCGGTTTCCTGCCCGTACCGGGCGCCCCGCTGGCCCGCAAGGTCAGCCGCACCGGCAGCGGCGGCTTCCAGGAGCTGGCCGGCTCCCAGGCGCTGCCGGGACTGGCCCGGGAGCTCGGCGTCACCGACGTGCCCTCGGGGCCGTACCCCGAGGCCGCCGCCGCCCTGGTCGCCCGCGCGGCGCGGGCCGGCGCCGACGAGCCGCACCGGCGGCTGCTGCGGACCTACGCCACCCGGCTGGCCACCGGTCTCGCCTCGCTCGTCTCGGTCCTGGACCCCGAGCTGGTGGTCCTGAGCGGCACCTCCCTCACCGCCGGCGGCGAGGTGCTGCGCGATCTGATCCGGGACGAGCTGGAGGAGCTGGCCGCCTCCCGGCCCCGCCTCGCCGTCGGCGACGTGACCGAGCACCCCGTTCTGCGCGGCGCGCTGGAGAGCGCGCTCGCGGCCACCCGCGACGAGGTCTTCGACACCTCGCGCTGACCCCGCGCCACCCCGTCCTCCGACCCTGCCCCGCCCCGCCCTGCCCTGCCCTGCCCTGCCCTGCCCTGCCCTGCCCCTGGGAGCTTCGCCATGCCTGGAATGTCAAGAAAAGCGGCCTTCGCGGTCGCCGCCTCCGCCTCCCTCGCCCTGCTCGCCACGGCCTGTACGGGCCAGGCGGACTCGGCGGACGGCGCCTCCGACGACCCGAACGCCGAGACGACCATCACCTTCTGGCACGGCTGGAGCGCGCCCGCCGAGGTGAAGGCCGTCCAGGACAACGTGGACCGCTTCGAGAAGGCGCACCCCAACATCAAGGTGAAGGTCGTCGGCAACATCAACGACGACAAGCTCAACCAGGCCCTGCGCGCGGGCGGTTCGAACGGGCCCGACGTGGTGTCCTCGTTCACCACCTCCAACATCGGCAAGTTCTGCTCCTCGGGCGCCTTCCTCGACCTGAAGCCCTTCATCGAGAAGTCGAAGCTCGACCTGGACGCGCTCATCCCGAAGCCGATGCTGGACTACACCCGGTTCGAGGACACCCGCTGCGCCCTGCCCCTGCTCGGCGACGCCTACGGCCTCTATTACAACAAGGACGCCTTCGAGGCGGCCGGGATCAGCCACCCGCCCAAGACCTGGAGCGAGTTCGCCCAGGTGGCGAAGAAGCTCACCAAGCCCAAGGGCGACGGGTACGAGCAGCTCGGCTTCATGCCGAACTACCACGGCTACGAGACCGTCGTCGACCACTACATGTCCCAGTGGGACCACGCCTACTTCGACGAGGACGGCAGGTCCAGCGTCGCCACGGACCCGGCGTTCGCCGAGATGTTCACGTACCAGAAGAAGCTCGTGGACGACCTCGGCGGCTTCGCCAGGCTGGAGAAGTACCGCAACACCTTCGGCGACGAGTGGGGCGCCGAACACCCCTTCCACACCGGCCAGGTGGCCATGCAGCTCGACGGCGAGTGGCGGCTCGGCATGGCGAAGGACGCGGGCGTGGACTTCGAGATCGGCACCGCGCCGATGCCCGTCGCCGACGACGAGGTGGCCGAGTACGGCAAGGGCTTCCTCTCCGGCACCGTCATGGGCATCGCCCCGCGGAGCAAGAAGCAGAACGCCGCGTGGGAGCTGGTGAAGTACATGACGACCGACACGGAGGCCGTCGTCGCCTTCGCCAACGCCATCCACAACGTGCCCTCCACCTTCCCGGCCCTCAAGTCGCCCGGTCTGAAGGCCGACCCGGCGTTCAAGACCTTCCTGGACATCGCCCAGCACCCCGAGTCCAACTCCCCGCCGGCCTCCGTGAACGGCGCGACGTACCAGCTGACGCTCCAGGACTTCGGCTACCAGTACGAGTCGGGCAGGGCGACGGACCTCAAGGCCGGGCTGGAGAAGACCGCCGCGCAGATCGACCGCGACATCGCGCAGGCGAAGTAGCGCTCCATGGCCACCAACACGCTCCGCGCGAAGCGCCGTTCCTCGGCGCTTCGGACGGCGGCCCTCATGTCACCGTGGCTCGTCGGGTTCGGCGTCTTCTTCGCCTACCCCCTGGTGTCCACCGTGTACTTCTCGCTGATGAAGTACGACGGCTTCGGCGTCCCGGAGTTCCGGGGGCTGGACAACTGGGCGTACGTCTTCCAGGACTACCCGCTGTTCTGGCCCGCCCTGCGCAACACCCTCTGGCTGGTGCTGGTCATGGTGACCTGCCGGGTGGTGTTCGGGCTCGGCGTCGGGCTGCTCATCACGAAGATCAGGACGGGCGCGGGGGTCTTCCGCACCCTCTTCTACCTGCCCTACCTCGCCCCGCCCGTCGCCGCGACGCTGGCCTTCGTCTTCCTCCTCAACCCCGGTACGGGGCCGGTCGACTCGGCCCTGGAGGGCCTCGGCGTCCCGGCGCCCGGCTGGTTCACGGACGCCGCGTGGTCCAAGCCGGCGCTGACCGCGCTCGCGGTGTGGGGGGTGGGCGACCTGATGGTGATCTTCATGGCGGCGCTGCTCGACGTGCCGAAGGAGCAGTACGAGGCGGCCGAGCTGGACGGGGCGTCGGCCTGGCAGCGGTTCCGGTTCGTGACGCTGCCGAACATCTCGCCGATCGTGCTGTTCGCCGTGGTCACCGGCGTGATCCAGACCATGCAGTACTACACGCAGCCGCTGGTCGCCGGGAAGGTCGCCTCCGGGATCATCGGCGGCTCCGGGCAGTCCTTCGAGCCCGGCTATCCCGACAAGTCGACTCTCACCCTCCCCCAGCTCGTCTACAACCTCGGCTTCCAGCGCTTCGACTACGGCTCGGCCTGCGTGGTCGCGCTCGTGCTGTTCGCGCTGGCGATGGCGTTCACGGCGCTGCTGATGCGCCGCCGGGGCGGTCTGATCCAGGCAGGTGACCGATGACCACCCAGGTACCGACGGCCCAGGTGCCGGCCCGGCCCGCCGCGGCCGCCGGCCCGCCGCCCACCGAGGAGCGCACCGCCCGCCGGCGCGTGCTGCTGCACTGGATCGCCGTCCACTCGCTCGGGGTGGCCGCCGCGCTCTTCTTCACGCTGCCGTTCGTCTTCGTGGTGCTCACCTCGCTGATGAGCGACCAGCAGGCCCTCACCCGAGACCTGTGGCCGCACACCTGGGAGTGGGGCAACTACCGTGCGGTACTGGACACCCCGGGCTTCCTCACCTGGTGGAGGAACACCCTGTTGTACGCGGGCCTCGGCACCGTGCTGACCGTCGCGTCATCGGTCCCCGTGGCGTACGCGCTGGCCAAGTTCCGCTTCCGCGGGCGGCACCTGTCCCTGATGCTGGTGATCTCGACGATGATGCTGCCCCCGCAGGTGATCATCATCCCGATGTACCTGTTCTGGGCGAAGCAGCTCGACCTGTCCGGCACCCTGTGGCCGCTGATCGTCCCGATGGCCTTCGGCGACGCCTTCTCCATATTCCTGCTGCGGCAGTTCATGCTGACCATCCCGGACGAGTACCTGGACGCGGCGAAGGTCGACGGCTGCGGCGAGCTGCGCACGCTGCTGAAGGTCGTCCTGCCGATGGCGAAGCCGGGCATCGCGGCCGTGGCCCTCTTCCAGTTCTTCTACGCCTGGAACGACTACTTCGGCCCCCAGATCTACGCCTCCGAGAACCCCGGCGCCTGGACGCTCTCCTACGGCCTGGAGTCCTTCAAGGGCGCCCACCACACCGACTGGAACCTCACCATGGCCGCGACCGTGCTGGTCATGGCCCCCGTGATCCTCGTGTTCTTCTTCGCACAGAAGGCGTTCGTCGAGGGCGTCACACTGACCGGAGTAAAGGGTTGATGACCGAATGAAACTCACCGTGGTAGGCGGCGGTTCGACCTACACGCCCGAACTCGTCGACGGCTTCGCCCGGTTGCGGGACACGCTCCCGGTCGAGGAACTGGTCCTGGTGGACCCGGCCGCGGACCGGCTGGAGCTGGTGGGCGGCCTCGCCCGCCGCATCTTCGCCCGGCAGGGTCACGGCGGCCGCGTGGTCACCACCTCCGACCTGGACGCCGCCGTCGACGGCGCCGACGCGGTCCTGCTCCAGCTGCGCGTCGGCGGCCAGGCGGCCCGCGAGCAGGACGAGACCTGGCCGCTGGAGTGCGGCTGCGTCGGCCAGGAGACGACCGGCGCGGGCGGCCTCGCCAAGGCGCTGCGCACCGTGCCGGTGGTGCTGGACATCGCCGAGCGGGTGCGCCGGACCAACCCGGACGCCTGGATCATCGACTTCACCAACCCGGTCGGCATCGTCACCCGCGCCCTGCTCCGGGCCGGGCACCGGGCGGTCGGCCTGTGCAACGTGGCGATCGGACTCCAGCGGAAGTTCGCCGCGCTGCTCGGGACCGAACCCGCCGACGTCCACCTGGACCACGTGGGCCTCAACCACCTCACCTGGGAGACCGGCGTCCGCCTCGGCGGCCCCGAGGGCGAGGACGTGCTGCCCCGCCTGCTGGCCGACCACGGGGACACGGTCGCCGCCGACCTGCGCCTGCCCCGGCCGCTCCTGGACCGCCTCGGCGTCGTCCCGTCCTACTACCTGCGCTACTACTACGCGCACGACGAGGTCGTCGAGGAGCTGCGCCACAAGCCGTCCCGGGCCGCCGAGGTCGCTCAGATGGAGCGGCGGCTGCTGGAGATGTACGCCGACCCCGCCCTGGACGAGAAGCCCGGGCTGCTGGCCAAGCGCGGCGGCGCCTACTACTCGGAGGCGGCCGTGGACCTGGCGGCGGCCCTGCTCGGCGGCACCGGCTCCCCGTACCAGGTGGTGAACACCCTGAACCGGGGCACGCTGCCCTTCCTGCCCGACGACGCGGTGATCGAGGTGCAGGCCGCGGTGGGGCGCAAGGGCGCGACCCCGCTGGCCGTGCCGGCCGTGGACCCGCTGTACGCGGGCCTGATGGCGAACGTGACGGCGTACGAGGACCTGGCCCTGGACGCGGCCCTGCGCGGCGGCCGGGAGCGGGTGTTCCGGGCGCTGCTCGCCCACCCCCTCGTCGGCCAGTACGCGTACGCCGAGCGGCTCACCGACCGGCTGGTCGCGCACAACCGGGAGCACCTGGCGTGGGCCTGAGCGGGAGCGTGCTCGCCGTGGACGCGGGCAACAGCAAGACGGACGTGGCGGTCGTGGCGGCGGACGGGGAGGTGCTCGGCACGGCACGCGGCGGCGGTTTCCGTCCGCCCGCCGTGGGCGTCGGGCCGGCGGTGGACGCCCTCGCCGAGGCGGTGACGCGGGCGTTCGCCGCGGCCGGTGTCACGGGCGTCGACCACGTCTCGGCGTGTCTGGCCAACGCCGATCTGCCCGTGGAGGAGGAGGAACTGTCCGCCGCGCTGGACGCGCGCGCGTGGGGCACGTCCGTGGAGGTGCGCAACGACACCTTCGCGATCCTACGGGCCGGTGTCACCGAGCCGCGCGGGGTCGCCGTCGTGTGCGGCGCCGGCGTCAACTGCGTCGGCATGCGCCCCGACGGCCGCACCGCCCGTTTCCCGGCCCTGGGCCGGATCTCCGGCGACTGGGGCGGCGGCTGGGGCCTGGCCGAGGAGGCGCTGTGGCACGCCGCGCGCGCGGAGGACGGGCGGGGCGAGCCCACGGCGCTGGCCCGCACCCTGCCGGCGCACTTCGGGCTCGACTCCATGTACGCCCTCATCGAGGCCCTGCATCTGCGGCGCGTCGAGCCGGTTCGGCGTCACGAGCTGGCGCCCGTCCTGTTCGCCACGGCGGCCGACGGCGACCCCGTGGCCCGGGCGGTCGTCGACCGGCAGGCGGACGAGGTGGTGACGATGGCCACCGTCGCGCTGACCCGGCTCGGCCTGCTGGACGAACCCACGCCGGTCCTGCTCGGCGGCAGCGTCCTGGCCGCCCGGCACCCCCGGCTCGACGGCCGGATACGCGAGCTGCTGGCGGCCCGTGCGCCCCGGGCCGAGCCGCGCGTGGTGACCGCGCCGCCGGTGCTGGGCGCGGTGCTGCTGGGGCTGGACCGGACGGGAGCGGGCCCTCGGGCGCAGGATCGGGTGCGGGTGCACTTCGGCGCCTGAGGGGCGCGGAAGGGGCGGAAGGAGCACGGAGGGGGCTCAGGGGCGCGAGGGGGCCGAGGGGGCGCTCACGGGGCGCATGAGGCACCCGGCGGGGAACCGAACCGCTTCCGAACGCGTATTCATGGGCAGGGCTGAGGGCGGTGCCACCGGTCGACCGATGCCGTGCGCGGGGTGCGGAACCCCGCGTTCGGATCAAGATCGGGTGAAGGCCGGTGCGAATGTCGGTGCGGGGCGCGATACTTGCGGCGACGGATGACCATGGGGGAGGTCAGAGTGACTCGACCGCCGAAGCGCAGCGCGGCGCCACCGCCGGGCGCGAGCATGCCCCCGCCGCCCGCCGTACCGCCGGGGCCGCCCCTGCCGCAGCAGCGTGCGGCCGGCGGCGCCCCGCCCGGCTCCCCGTCCCCGGCGCCTCGCCGCACCGCGTTCGCCGAGGGCGTGGACCGCCTGCGCGCCGCGGCCACCACCGAGCCGGGCCGGCTGCGCATCATCGGCGCCCTGCTCGCGGTGCTCGTCCTCGCCTTCGGCGCGGTCACCGCCTGGCAGATGAACGAGCGGTCCGCCGCCGCCGACGACGTGCTCCACCGCAGCCAGCCGCTCAGCTCCGCCGCCGCCGACGTCTACCGCTCCCTCGCCGAGGCCAACACCGCGGCCTCCAGCGGGTTCCTGGCCGGCGGCCAGGAGACGAAGACCTCCCGCGACCGGTACGAGAAGGGTGTGCGCACCGCGGCCGAGGGGCTCGTGGAGGCCGCCGCCAGCTCGGACGCCGGCTCGCCCGCCGCGCAGACCATCACCCGGCTCAACCGCCTGCTGCCCGAGTACAAGGGCCTGATCGAGCGGGCCCGCACCTACAACCGGCAGGGCTTCCCGGTCGGCGGCGCCTATCTGCGCTACGCCAACGAGAAGATGCAGGAGGAGATGCTCCCGGCCGCGGAGGACCTCTACACCCGGGAGAACCAGCGGCTGAGCGACGACTACGCCGACGCGAAGCCCTACCCCTGGGCGGCGATCGCCCTCGGCGTCCTCGCGCTGGCGGCCCTGGGCTGGGCTCAGCACCGCAACTACCGGCGCACCAACCGGGTCCTCAACCACGGCCTGGTCGCCGCGACGTCCGCCGCGGCCGTCGTCCTGCTGTGGCTGGTCGTCGGCCACAGCGTCGCGCGGTCCGACCTGAACGACTCCTACGACCACGGCGTGCGCTCGCTGAACGCGCTGCACGAGGCCCGCATCGCCTCCCTCAAGGCCCGGGGCGACGAGAACCTCACGCTGGTGGCGCGCGGCGCGGAGACGACGAAGGTCGGCGACGAGACGTACGACGCCTACGACTTCGACTTCGAGAAGAACATGACCGCCCTCGGCAAGGGCCTGGCCGAGGCGCGGCGGCTCGCCGACGACGAGGCGGGCAGCCGGCCGGTCGCGGCGGCGAACGACAACATGACGGAGTGGAAGAAGCGCCACGCGTCCGCCCGTGAGCAGGACGAGAACGGCAACTACCAGCAGGCGCTGGATCTGGTGATCGGCGGCAAGGGCGCCACGGTCGAGTGCTTCGACGGCGTCGACGCCTCGCTGGCCGAGGCCCTCGGCCACGAGAAGGACGAGTTCGAGCGGGCGGCGGGCGACGGCCTGGGCGCGATGCGCCTGCTGCCCGAGGGCGCGGCGGCCCTCGCCGTGCTGGGCGCGGCCGGCGCGGTGCTGGGCATCGGCCGCAGGCTGTCGGAGTACCGGTGATGCGCGGCCATGGACCGGCGAACGGATGGGAAGGAGTGGCGGTGAGAGGGGGCGTGAGGATGCGTGCGCGACGGCTGCGGACCGGCCTGAGGGGCTGGGGCGGGGTGGGGGCGATGGCGTTCGCCTGCGCCCTGGCGGTGCTCTTCGCCCTGCTCCTGCCGGTGGTCCGGTCGCACGGTGAGAGCGATGGCGCGGGCACCGGCGGCCAGGGCGCCGCCCAGGGCCACCAGGCGCGCGCCGCCGAGGAGTGCACGGACCCGGAGAAGCAGACCCTGTCCCCGGACGGCGCGGACGGCCCCACCATCGACGCGATCCGGGCCCGCGAGGGCGCCAAGCGCAAGCTGATCGTCGGTGTCGACCAGAACAGCTACCGCTGGGGCTACCGCGACCCGAACAGCGGCGGCGACGCCCAGCTGGAGGGCTTCGACATCGACCTGGTGCACCGCATCGCCGAGGACATCCTCGGCGACCCGGACGCGGTGCAGTTCAAGGCGATACCCACCGACCAGCGGGTCCCGGCGATCCAGGACGGCCGGGTCGACATGGTGGTCCGCACGATGACCGTCAACTGCGACCGGCTGGCGGACGTCGCCTTCTCCTCGCCCTACTTCAGGACCGGCCAGCAGCTCCTCGCGCCCAAGTCCTCGGACATCACGGGGTACGACGACACGCTCTCCGGCAAGCGGATCTGCACGGCGGCGGGTTCGACGGCGCTGAGCACGCTGAAGCAGGACCAGGCGGACGGCGGGGCGGCGGCCGGCGCCGACCTCGGCACCACCGTGCCCAACCAGCTGGACTGCCTGGTGCGGCTCCAGCTCGGCGAGGTCGACGCGGTGGTCACCGACGGCGCGCTCGCCGCGAGCCAGGCCGCCCAGGACCCCACGGTCGAACTGAAGGGCGACCCCTTCACCACCGAGTACTACGGCGTGGCGATGAAGAAGGACGCCGACGACCTGGTACGCCGGGTCAACCAGATCCTGGTGGAGTGGCGCGCCGACAAGTCCCGGGGCTGGCAGCACTCGTACGAGGTGTGGCTGTCGCCGGCGATGGGCGACGACTCCCGGAAGTCGGAGCCGCCGGCGCCGCAGTACCTGCGCAGGAGCTGAACGGCCGCCGCGGCAGCAGAGGAAGAGCACGCACGAGTCGGCGGCGCACGAGTCCGCAGCGAGCGGGTCCGCGACGAACGGGTCCGCAACGAGCGAAAGGTGATCGATGGGCGACACGGGACCCACCGGGCCGGTGATGGACCGGGACGAGGTGGACCGTGCGCTGGCGCGGCTCGGTGCGGAGCACGAGGCCATCGAGACCTCGCTCCTCGCCCTCCAGGACCACGCGGGCCGCAGACTCCTGGAGGGCGCCGAGCTCACGGGCGTGACCCGCGAGCGCTGGGCCGCCGCGGAGGCGTCGATCACCCTGCTGTGGGCCTACTTCGACGCGTACTCGGGCGCCCTGCGCTCGGCCCGGGAGATCCGCGCCCGGCGCCGCTGGTCCAGCCGCGAGGACCTGGCGGAACTGACGGAGCTGCTGCGCGGCGAGGCGGTCACCGTGGCCGGCAGCGCCGCCGCCACCGCCCACGCGCCCACCCTGCACGGCGGTCCGGGCCGGCTCAGCGAGCGGTACTCGCTGGTCACGCTGGTGGACCGGATGAACCAGCTGTACGCGTCCTCCCTCGATCTGGTGGTCGCCGCCGACGCGGTGTGGTCGGCGCTGCCCGCGCGCATCGATTTACTCGCCGCCGAGCTCCAGCGCACCCGCCGGCTCGCGCACTCGGTGGGCGTGCGCCCCGGCGAGCATCCGGCCGGGGACGACCTGGAGCGGATCACCCGCACCCTGACCAGGCTGCGCGAGCAGGTGGTCTCCGACCCGCTGGCGTTCTGGGCGCCCACCGAGGGCAGTTCGGCGCCGGGCGGCGGCCGGCCGGACACCACGGTCTACGACCGGGAGGCGCGCGCCCTGGAGGACGTGCGCCGGGAGATCGACGCGGTGCTGGCCGTCCGCCAGGACGCCGAGCAGCGGATCGTGCGGCTGCGGGACGTGCTCTCCCGCGCGGACCGCACCCTCGCCGAGGCCCGCACGGCGCGCGGCGAGGTGCTGGCGAAGATCGCCGCGACCGAGGTGCCGGTGGTCAGCGGACCGCCGACCGTGCTCCAGGAGCAGCTGGCGACGGCCGCCGAGTACCGCCGGCACGCCCAGTGGCACCGGCTGTCCCCGCTGCTGGAGTCCCTGGAGGAGAAGGCCGAGGACGAACTGCTGCGGGCCCGCGAGTCGTTGACCGCGGTCACCGCGCCGCTCGCCGTGCGCGCCGAGCTGCGCGGCCGGCTGGACGCGTACAAGGCGAAGGTGGCCCGGCTGGGCTTCGCGGAGGACCCGGAGCTGGTGGAGAAGTACGAGAAGGCGCGCCGCATGCTGTGGAGCGCGCCCTGCGACCTGCGCGTCGCCGAGGAGGCCGTCCTGCGCTACCAGCACGCGGCGGCCGAACTGCTGGGCTCCGCGCCGCGCGTGCCCGGTCAGGGCGGGCCGGTGGACCGGACGGGGCCCGGCGCATGAGCGACAACGGGGAGGCGACGGCATGAGCCAGGAGCAGCGGACGTGTCAGCGTCCCGGCTGCGGCGGGTCCTACGAGGACATGGGCGGCGGCGAGCTGTACTGCGACACCTGCGGTCTCGCGCCGGTCGTCGCACACAACGGCATGGTGGGCTCGACGCCGACCGGGATCACCGGCGGCGGGCGGGGGTCGCGCGGCTCGGCGGGCGGCGGCAGCGGCAGCGCGCGATCCAGCGCCCGCAGTGCCCGCAGCGCGCGGACGTCGTCGCAGTCGGCGCGGTCCCGGCGCTCGGTGTCGGGGCGGCTCTCGCGCTCCGTGTCGGGCCGGTCCACGGGCCGTTCGGTGTCGGTGCGCAGCTCGGGGTCGCCCGCCGGGTCGTCCGCGCGGGGGCGGCTCGGCGCCGGCCTGGTGGAGGTCCCGGCGATCCCGCGGCCCGACCCGCGCGCGATGGTGCTGGACCATCCCGAGGTGCCCGAGCGCAAGCGGTTCTGCTCCCGCTCGGACTGCGGGGCGCCGGTCGGACGGGCGCGCGGGGAGCGGCCCGGCCGCACGGAGGGCTTCTGCACGAAGTGCGGCCACCCGTACTCGTTCGTGCCCAAGCTGAAGTCCGGGGACGTCGTGCACGGCCAGTACGAGGTGGTGGGCTGTCTCGCGCACGGCGGGCTGGGCTGGATCTATCTCGCCGTCGACCGGGCCGTCTCCGACCGCTGGGTGGTCCTCAAGGGCCTGCTGGACACCGGCGACCAGGACGCGATGGCGGCGGCGATCTCCGAGCGGCGCTTCCTCGCCGAGATCGAGCACGCCAACATCGTGCGGATCTACAACTTCGTCGAGCACCTCGACCAGCGCACCGGCTCCCTCGACGGCTACATCGTCATGGAGTACGTGGGCGGCAAGTCCCTCAAGGAGATCGCCAACGCCCGCCGCACGCCCGAGGGCCGCCGCGACCCGCTGCCGGTGGAGCAGGCGTGCGCGTACGGCATCGAGGCGCTGGAGGCCCTCGGACACCTGCACAGCCGCAATCTGCTGTACTGCGACTTCAAGGTCGACAACGCCATCCAGACCGAGGACCAGCTCAAGCTGATCGACATGGGCGCGGTGCGCCGCATGGACGACGACGAGTCCGCGATCTACGGCACGGTGGGCTACCAGGCGCCCGAGGTCGCCGACGTCGGCCCCTCAGTGGCCTCCGACCTGTACACGGTCGGCCGCACCCTCGCCGTGCTGACCTTCGACTTCCAGGGCTACACCACCGTGTACGCCGACTCCCTGCCGGACCCGGACACCATCGAGGTGTTCCGGCAGTACGAGTCGTTCTACCGGCTCCTGGTGCGCGCCACCGATCCCGACCCGGCGCGCCGGTTCGCCTCCGCGCAGGAGATGGCCGAGCAGCTGACGGGCGTGCTGCGCGAGGTGGTCTCGCTCCAGACGGGCCGCGCCCGGCCGGCGCTGTCCACGCTGTTCGGGCCCGAGATGCGGGTCACGGACACGGAGTTGTTCCCCCGGCTGGACGGCGAGGTGTCACGGCTGGGGGCCCGGGAGACGGGGCTGCGCAAGCGAGGTGACGGTGCCTCGGCCGCGCGGCCCGCGGGTGGCGTGGGCGCCGGTCCCGAGCTGCCGGGCGGCACGTACGCGGCCGTCGGGGCGCCCGGCGGGACCGTCACCGGCGCCCCGGCCCACGGGGGGACGGGCGTGGCGGCCGCTGCGCCCGCCTCGGGGGGCGCGAGCGCCGCGCTGCCGGGTGCCGTGAGCACCGTCGGCGGTGTCCAGGCCGGTGCCTCCGGACTGGTCGCCCCCGTCGACGCCCCCGCCGCCGCGCTCGCGCTGCCGGTCCCCCGGGTCGATCCCGGGGACCCCAACGCCGGTTTCCTGGCGGGCCTGATGGCCTCCGCGCCGGGTGAGCTGCTGACCGCGCTCGCCGCCGCGCCGGCGCCGTCGGCCGAGACCCGGCTGCGGCAGATCCGGGCCCGGCTGGAGCAGGGCGACGCGCCCGGCGCGCTCGAGGCGCTGGAGGCCCTGGAGGGTGAACGGCCCGACGACTGGCGGGTGGTCTGGTACCGGGGCCTGGCCTCCCTCGTGACCGGCGACCGCGAGGGCGCCGCGCTCGCCTTCGACGCCCTCTACGACGCCTTTCCGGGCGAGATCGCGCCCAAGCTGGCGCTCGGCCTGTGCGCGGAGGTGCTGGGCCAGCTGGACAACGCCGCCGAGTACTACCGCCTGGTGTGGGCGGCCGACCCGAGCCATGTGAGCGCCGCGTTCGGCCTGGCCCGGGTCCAGTTGGCCGGCGGTGACCGCTCCGGTGCCGTGCGGACGCTGGAGTCGGTGCCGGAGTCGTCGGTCCACTGCACGGCCGCGCGCGTGGCGGCCGTACGGGCCCGGCTGCGCCGGCGGACGGCCGCGCCGGGCGACACGGCGTTCCTGGACGATCTGGCGGCGGCCGCGCGGCAGGTCGAGGCGCTGGACGTGTACGGTCTGGATCCGGCGCGCCGCGAGCAGTTGTCGGTCGAGGTCCTCGGCTGTGCCCTGGACTGGGTACTCTCCGGGGGCCGGGGTTCCGTTCCCTCCGCCGCCGGGGGACGGTCACTGCTCGGCAGCGGTCTGGACGAACGCGCTCTGCGTTTCGGCCTGGAGCGTTCGTACCGCACGCTGGCCCGGCTGGCGCGGGGCGGCGAGGAGAGGATCGACCTGGTGGAACGTGCCAATCGTTACCGCCCCCGGACGTGGGTGTAGTTGATGTCGCAGATGCCCCAGCAGGCCGCTGTGTCGAGGTGCCCGAGCTGCGAGGAACCCCTCGAGTCGGACGACCGTTTCTGCGGCGCGTGCGGATACGACCTGTCCGCCGTGCCCGCGCGGCCCGAGGACAGCCCGACGATCGTCATGAACGGCACGGTGCCCGCCCCCTCGTCGCCGCCGGACGGCCTCGACTGGCCCGCCGCGCGGGAGACGGACGGCTCCGGCCGGCCCGTGCCCGAGTCGGCGCCGGCCGACGTGCCCGGCACGGACTCGGGCGGCTCCCCGCTGCCGCCGCACCGGCCGGCCGCACCCCCGCCACCATCGCCTGCCGCCGCGCCCCCGGCGCCCGCCGCGTCCCCGCCACCACCGCCTGCCGCCGCGCCCCCGTCCGGGGCCGAACCGGCCGCGTCCGGTGTGCGGTTCGACCGTCCCGGCGAGCCCGACGAGTACCCGTTGCAGGCCCCCGACCCACGGTCGGCCCCCGCTCCGGCACCCGCACAGCCCCCGGCACCAAAGGCCGCCCCGGCCGCGGCCGGCAAGGTGTGCGTGGCCTGCCGCGCGGGCCGTGTCGACGACGACGGCTACTGCGAGAACTGCGGCCACGCCCAGCCCCGCGAACGCGACCACATGGAGCAGGAGTCGGGCCCCGTGGCCGCCGTCAGCGACCGCGGGCTGCGCCACCACCGCAACGAGGACGCCTTCTGCGTGGGCCACACCGCGCTGCCCGACGGGACGCCCGCGACGGTGGCGATCGTGTGCGACGGCGTCTCCTCGGCGACCCGTCCGGACGACGCCTCCCTCGCCGCTTCCCGCGCGGCCGGCGAGTCGCTGCTCGCGGTCCTGCCGAGCGGCACGCACCCGCAGCAGGCCATGCACGACGCGATCGTCGCCGCCTCGCACGCCGTCAACGCGCTGGCCGAGGAGCCCGCCACGGCCCGCGAGCAGGCACCGCACCAGAACGCCCCGGCCTGCACCCTCGTCGGCGCCGTGGTCGCCTCGGGCCTGCTGGTCGTCGGCTGGGTCGGCGACAGCCGCGTCTACTGGGTGCCGGCGGACCGCAGCACCCCCGCGGCCCGGCTCACCGAAGACGACTCGTGGGCCGCCCAGATGGTCGCCGCGGGCCTGATGAGCGAGGCCGAGGCGTACGCCGACGAGCGGGCCCACGCGATCACCGGCTGGCTCGGCGCCGACGCCTACGAACTGGAGCCGCACACCGCGTCGTTCAAGCCGGACCGCCCGGGTGTGGTCGTGGTCTGCACCGACGGCCTGTGGAACTACGCCGAGTCGGCCGAGGAGATGGCCCGCGCCGTGCCCCTGGACGCCGCCACGCGTCCGCTGCACAGCGCCCGCGTCCTGGTCGGCCACGCCCTGGACGGCGGCGGCCACGACAACGTAACAGTGGCCGTCGTGCCGTTCCCGGCGCCGCCCGCGGGGGCAGGATCCGGCTGAGGCCGCACGGCCCGGCCACGCGCACACGGCCGGGCGGCGGCGGGGCGGCCTCGGGGGGCGGCGGGGGGGGGGGGCGCCCCCCCCCCCCCCCCCCCCCCCGGGGGGGGGGGGGTGGGGGTGGGGGGGGGGGGGGGGGGCGGGGGCGGGGGGGGGGGGTGGGGGGC
>NZ_JBEZVJ010000041.1:0-42739 GCF_040636935.1 Streptomyces sp. NPDC032940
GGCCCTTTCCGCGCCGTGAGTCGCAGGTGCCGGCCTCGGCCTCCTCGTCGCCGAGTGCGCGGCCGTCCGCCGAGGTGCCGGTCGGCGTGCCGGTGGTGCGCGGGTGGATCAGGACGCGGGCGGCGGTCCCGCCGGAGGCGTGTCCCCGGGCGGGGTGCCCTGAGCGCCTCCCTCGTGCTCCTTGTGCGCGAGGCGGTCCATGGCGCCCTTGGCCTTGCCCGTACCCGTCTGGATCCGGTCGCTGTACTTGCCCTTGGTCTTCTCGTCGACGGTCTTCGCCACCTTGTCGAGGCCGCGGTCGATCTTGTCGCCGTGCTGCTGCGCGAGGTCGGAGACCTTGCCCTTCGCCGGTTCCAGCTTGGCCTTCAAGTTGTCCAGCAGACCCATGGTTCGCCTTCCCTCACGGGGCGGTCAGGTGCGGGCGCCCTTGTCGGCCTCGTTGTCGACGGCCTCCCCCGTGGACTGCTGCCTGGGGATGCCGACGCTCTCGGAGTCGGCGGCCTCCCTGGTGCCCGCCACCGCAGGAGCCGTCTCCTCGGCGCCGGCCGGTCCGTCCGTCCCGGCCGCGCTCTCGTCCGCCGCGTTCTCGGGGACCGGTGTCCCGGCCCGCGACTCGGCGGCCGACGCTTCCTCGGCGGTCGTCGACCTCCGGAAAAGCCGTGCAAAAACGCCCATATCAACTCCATACGTTACTCGTGCGGGCGACATCCCGCGGCCTCCGGTGCGTCCGTTCGCGCAGCGCGGTCGCGGCCCCGGGCGTCAGGGGCGAGGACCCCGCAACGGGCAACGAGCCCCCGTCCCGCACCGTCACGTAACTCGTTCGAGAGCAGGGTGCGAGGTTTGGGAGACTGGGGCGGTGAGCAGCGCACCCCCCGCACCCCGCGTCATCGCCGTCGTCGGTCCCACCGCGGCCGGAAAGTCCGATCTGGGCGTATTCCTGGCCCAGCGGCTCGGCGGCGAGGTCGTCAACGCCGACTCCATGCAGCTGTACCGAGGGATGGACGTCGGTACCGCCAAGCTGACGCCCGAGGAGCGCGGCGGCGTCCCGCACCACCTGCTCGACATCTGGGACGTGACCGTCACGGCGTCGGTCGCCGAGTACCAGCGCCTCGCCCGGGAGCGGATCGACGCGCTGCTCGCCGCGGGACGCTGGCCGGTCCTCGTCGGCGGCTCTGGGCTCTACGTCCGCGGCGCCGTCGACAACCTGGAGTTCCCCGGCACCGACCCCGAGGTCAGGACCCGGCTGGAGGAGGAGCTCGCGCTGCGCGGCTCGGGGGCACTGCACGCGCGACTGGCCGCCGCCGACCCCGGGGCCGCGCGCGCGATCCTGCCGAGCAACGGACGCCGGATCGTGCGGGCCCTGGAGGTGATCGAGATCACCGGCAGGCCGTTCACCGCCAACCTCCCCGGACACGACTCGGTCTACGACACCGTGCAGATCGGCGTCGACGTGGCCCGTCCCGAACTGGACGAGCGCATCGCGCGCCGCGTCGACCGGATGTGGGAGGCCGGTCTGGTGGACGAGGTGCGCGCGCTGGAGGCGCGGGGACTGCGCGAGGGGCGTACGGCCTCGCGCGCGCTGGGCTATCAGCAGGTGCTCGCGGCGCTCGCCGGTGAGTGCACGCTGGACGAGGCACGGAGCGAGACCGTCCGTGCCACCAAGCGCTTCGCGCGCCGTCAGGATTCGTGGTTCAGGCGCGATCCGCGGGTGCACTGGCTGAGCGGGACTGTGGCGGATCGCACGGAACTTCCGCGGCTGGCGCTGTCGTTGGTCGAACGACCGGTTACAGCCTGATCACGTGATGGCATCGGGACGCCCCGGCCGTCATCGCGGCCTCCGGCGCCGTGCCATCATCGAGCTTCGATCGACCGAGTGAGTCCAAGTTGGGAGGGCGCGTGGCGATGGAGGCCGGCCCTCGCGACACCGCACCGAGCACCGAGCACGGCACCGCCGGCCCCGGCGAGACGGAGCCCGACGGAGCCCGTCTGAGCCCGGACGGTCCCGACGACGCGCCGGACGGCGTGGCGGACGACGGCCCCGCGCCCGACGAGATGTACGGGGACGAGGTCGAGGTGGAGCTGCGTCCGCAGCGGCGCCTGCGGATCTGGCAGCTCGCCCCCATCGTGTGCCTTGCCTCGCTCGGCTCCCTGATGTTCGCCTTCCCGCTCGCCTTCGACTTCGGCGACAGCGGGGCCGTGATCGCGATGCTGGGGCTGCTGATCTGCTCCTGCGCGGCCGGCTGGGGCATGATGGCCGCCCGCCGGGTCGGCTACACCTGGCCGGGCCTGCCGCAGCGCGGTTCGGCACGCCGTGCCGACTGGCGGGTGATCGTCGCCTACGCCGTCGCCGTCGCCGCCGTCGTCGTCCTGGCCGTGTGGCGGGTGGCCCGCCTGCGCGGCTGACACCACCGCCCAGCACGACCGGCCTGCCGAGGCCCTGCGCACCGGTGCGGGCGGACGCCCTGTCCCAGGGACCGGAAGCGCTCGTCGTCGGGGCACCGCCACGCCGTACGATCGAGGAATGAGCACGCGGATCGCCTTCCTCAAGGGTCACGGCACCGAGAACGACTTCGTGATCGTCCCGGACCCGGAGAACGCCCTCGACCTGCCGCCCGCCGCCGTCGCCGCCCTGTGCGACCGCCGCGCGGGCATCGGCGGCGACGGACTGCTGCACGTGGTGCGGTCCGCGGCGCACCCCGAGGCCAAGGACATGGCGGCCGAGGCGGAGTGGTTCATGGACTACCGCAACGGCGACGGCTCGGTCGCCGAGATGTGCGGCAACGGCGTGCGGGTCTTCGCGCGCTACCTCCAGCACGCCGGCCACGTCACCGCGGGCGACCTCGCCGTCGCCACCCGAGGGGGTGTGAAGCGGGTCCACCTCGCCAAGAACGGCGACGTCACCGTCGGTATGGGCCGGGCACTGCTTCCCGAGGGCGACGTCGAGGTGAGCGTCGGCGAGCGCAGCTGGCCCGCGCGGAACGTGAACATGGGCAATCCGCACGCCGTGGCCTTCGTCACCGACCTGGACCACGCGGGCAACCTGTACGACCCGCCGCCGTTCCGGCCGGCCGAGGCCTATCCGGACGGGGTGAACGTGGAGTTCGTGGCCGACCGGGGTACCCGCCACGTGGCGATGCGTGTGCACGAGCGCGGCTCCGGGGAGACGCGCTCGTGCGGCACCGGCGCGTGCGCCGTCGCCGTCGCCACCGCCCGCAGGGACGGCGCCGACCCGGCGGTCACCGGCACCCCGGTGACGTACACCGTCGACGTCCCCGGCGGCACCCTGGTGATCACCGAGAGGCCCGACGGCGAGATCGAGATGACCGGTCCCGCGGTCATCGTGGCCGCGGGCGAGATCGACGCCTCATGGCTGGAGGGGGTCCTGAACTGAACCACAGCCCGGTCCATGACACTCAGTGCGAAAACGTAAACTCTCGGGCCTTCGCTCGAATGGGTGATCCGTTTCACGCTCGGCGAGAGGCGGTCAGCGGCACGTGATGGGCTCGATAGCATCAAGCACCGGCCCGGACGGGGGATCGATGCCATCCCCTGAGCCGTGTCCGCCCTGGGGCACCCCGTCCGCCGGTCCGTGCAGCCGGAGGTGCCCATGAATGCGGAGGCCGTGAATCCCGCGAGCTCAGGCCCGGTGACGCCGCCGGCCACCGGTGCCGCCACCCCGGCGGCGCCCCGCAGGAAGGCCCGGCCCCGGATCGACCTGCGCCGGCTGGGCCGTGCCGCGCTCCTCGGGCCGGCCGCGCGCGACCGGCTGCCCGACGCCATCAGCCACGTCGTGGAGGCCCACCGCGCCCACCATCCCGACGCCGACCTCGACCCCCTGCGCCGCGCCTATCTGCTGGCCGAGTCCTCGCACCGCGGTCAGATGCGCAAGAGCGGCGAGCCGTACATCACCCACCCGCTCGCCGTCACCCTGATCCTCGCCGAGCTCGGCGCGGAGACCACGACCCTGACCGCGTCCCTCCTCCACGACACCGTCGAGGACACGGACGTGACGCTGGATCAGGTCGGCGACCAGTTCGGCGCCGAGGTCCGCTATCTCGTCGACGGCGTCACCAAGCTGGAGAAGGTCGACTACGGCGCCGCCGCCGAGCCCGAGACCTTCCGCAAGATGCTCGTCGCCACCGGCAACGACGTCCGCGTGATGTCGATCAAACTCGCGGACCGCCTGCACAACATGCGCACCCTCGGCGTCATGCGCCAGGAGAAACAGGAGCGCATCGCCAAGGTCACCCGGGACGTCCTCATCCCGCTCGCCGAGCGGCTCGGCGTCCAGGCGCTCAAGTCCGAGCTCGAGGACCTCGTCTTCGCGGTGCTGCACCCCGAGGAGCACGCCCACACCCGCGAGCTGATCGCCGAGAACGCGGCCCGCGCGGACGACCCGCTCGCCACCGTCGCCGACGAGGTGCGCAAGGTGCTGCGCGACGCCGGCATCACCGCCGAGGTCCTCATCCGCCCCCGGCACTTCGTCTCCGTGCACCGCGTCTCCCGTAAACGCGGCCCGCTCTCCGGCGCCGACTTCGGCCGCCTGCTGGTCCTCGTCCAGGAGGACGCCGACTGTTACGCCGTCCTCGGCGAACTGCACACCTGTATGACGCCCGTCGTCTCGGAGTTCAAGGACTTCATCGCCGTACCCAAGTTCAACCTGTACCAGTCGCTGCACACGGCCGTCGCCCGCGCTCAGGACGGACAGGTGATCGAGGTCCTGATCCGCACCCATCAGATGCACAAGGTCGCCGAGGCCGGCGTCGTCGCACTCGGCAACCCGTACGCCACACCGGCCGAGGAACAGGGCGCGGGCGACGGCGAGCGCGCCGACCCCACCCGGCCCGGCTGGCTCTCCCGGCTGCTCGACTGGCAGCGGGGCGCACCCGACCCCGACACCTTCTGGTCCACCCTGCGCGAGGACCTGGCGCAGGACCGCGAGATCACCGTCTTCCGCCCCGACGGCGGCACCCTCGGACTGCCCGACGGCGCGACCTGCGTGGACGCCGCCTACGCCCAGTACGGCGAGGACGCGCACGCCGCCATGGGCGCCTATGTCAACGGCCGCCTGGCGACGATGAGCACGGTGCTCCGGGACGGCGACACCGTGCAGCTCCTGATGGGGCAGGACCCCGCCTCCGAGCCCTCCCGGGAGTGGCTGGAGCACGCCCACACCCCCGCGGCCCGGATCGCCATCCAGCGCCGGCTCGCGGCCCGCCCGGCGCCGGCGCCGGCGGACGCCGAGGACGTGCCCCGCGAGCGGCCCGCCGCGCCCGCCCGGGAGCCGGACGCGCCCGCCCCGCGTCCGGCGTCCGGCGGACCGGCCGCCCGTCCCGAGCCCGCCGACGTGCTCGTGGACCGGCCCGGCGCGACCGTACGGCTGGCCCGCTGCTGCACACCCGTACCGCCCGACGAGATCACCGGCTTCGCCGTGCGCGGGGGAGTGGTCACCGTGCACCGCGCCGAGTGCGCCGTGGTGGCGCGCATGAAGAGCGGGGGGCGCCCGGAGGTCGGCGTGCGCTGGGGCGAGACCAGCGAGTGCCGGGTCACCCTGCTCGCCGAATCGTTCGGCCGCCCGCATCTGCTCGCCGACCTCACCGAGGCCATGGCCCTCGAAGGGGCCGAGATCATCTCCGCCACCGTCGAGCCCCCCGACCGGCAGCGGGTCCGGCACTCCTACACCGTGCTGCTCCCCGACGCCGCCAGGCTGCCCGCCCTGATGCGCGCCATGCGTGACGTGGCCGGTGTCTACGACGTGAGCAGGGCGCAGCCGCAGCCGACCGGCGCCTGAGCCCGGGCAGCGCCGGCAGCGCACCCGTACGGTGCCGGTGCGGGGTTCTGTCCATTCGGGTGCTCCGGGCGCGCGCCGTCGCCGCGGCGCCCGTGCGCGCTGATAGCCGTGAGGGATGCTGCACACCCCTCACCCCCCGGCCTCCCGCCCTCGCACGCGCTCCCGCCGCCGGCTCAGGGCCACGGCGCTGCTCGCCTCGGCCGTCTCCGTCTGCCTGGTCTCCGCGAGCGCCCCGCCGGCCCCCCTGGGCGTCGGCGACCGGCTCTTCCCGCACCTGGGCAACCCCGGCTACGACGTGGCCGCGTACGACCTGTCCTTCACCTACTCCGGGAACAACGGCAAGCCGCTGAAGGCCGTCACCACCATCGACGCCCGGACGACGGCCGGTCTCGACCGGATCAACCTCGACTTCGCCCACGGAAAGGTCGACTCGGTCGAGGTCGACGGCGAGCCCGCCCCCTTCGTCACCGCGGGGGAGGACCTCGTCGTCACGCCCGAGAAGCCGCTCGGCGAGGGCGAGCGGACGCGGATCACCGTGCGGCACAGCAGCGATCCCGTCTACCCGGAGGAGCGCCAGGGCGGCTGGGTGCGCACCGCCGACGGGCTCGCCATGGCCAACCAGGCCGACGTCGCCCACCTGGTGTTCCCCTGCAACGACCACCCCTCCGACAAGGCGCGCTTCACCATCCGGGTCACCGCCCCCGACGGGCTCACCGCGGTCGCGAACGGACTGCCCGCCGCCGTCGACCGGGCCGGCGGGGCGACGACGTGGACGTACCGGACCGCCCACCCCATGGCGACCGAACTGGCCCAGGTCTCCATCGGCCGCTCCACCGTGCTGCACCGCACCGGCCCCCACGGGCTCCCCGTCCGCGACGTCGTGCCGACGCAGCACCGCGCCGCACTGGAACCGTGGCTGAAGAAGACCCCCGGCCAGATCGCCTGGATGGAGAGCAAGGCCGGGCGCTATCCCTTCGAGACCTACGGCGTGCTCATGGCCGACGCCACCACCGGTTTCGAACTCGAGACGCAGACACTGTCCCTCTTCGAACGGGAGCTGTTCGGCGACTCCGCCTACCCCCGCTGGTACGTCGAGTCGATCATGGTGCACGAGCTGTCCCACCAGTGGTTCGGCGACAGCGTCAGCCCGCACTCCTGGTCCGACCTCTGGCTCAACGAAGGCCACGCCACCTGGTACGAGGCGTTGTACGCCGAGGAGAAGGCGGACCGGCCCCTGGAGGCGAGGATGAAGGCCGCGTACGGCGCGTCCGACCGCTGGCGCGCGGCCGGTGGACCCCCGGCCGCACCGAAGCCGCCCGAGAAGGGCGCCAAGACCGGCATCTTCCGCGCCAACGTGTACGACGGCGCCGCCCTCGTGCTCTACGCCCTGCGCCAGGAGATCGGCACCCCGGCCTTCGAGCGCCTCGAACGCGAGTGGGTCGCCCGGCACCGGGACAGCACGGCGACGACCGCGGACTTCGTGCGCCTCGCCTCCGAGGTCGCGGGCCGTGACCTGAGCGGCTTCCTCCAGGGCTGGCTGTACGGCGAGAAGACCCCGCCGATGCCCGGCCACCCCGACTGGAAGCCGGCGACGGCCGACAAGGCACCCCCGGCCCCCACCGACAAGGCCCGCGGCGAATAAGCCGGTGACGAGACGGCCCGTGCCGTGCGACCATCTTCGGGACGGCGCGGTACGGGCCGCGGGAATCTCCCCGGCGGCTCGCGCGTTGTACACAGTGCCGCGGCAGCACGGCCGCGCGACACGTTCCCAGCTACGTAAGGATCCAATGACCTCCTCTTCTTCCCCCCAGGACACCAAGCGTCTCGCGCAGACCTACCCCGAGGGCCTTCGGGCCGATGCCCTGATGGAAGAGGACGTCGCCTGGAGCCACGAGATCGACTCGGAATGGGACGGCGAGCAGTTCGACCGCTCCGACCGCGCGGCTCTGCGCCGGGTGGCGGGCCTGTCCACCGAGCTCGAGGACGTCACCGAGGTCGAGTACCGCCAGCTCCGCCTGGAGCGGGTCGTCCTCGTCGGCGTCTGGACCACGGGCACCGTGCAGGACGCCGAGAACTCCCTCGCGGAGCTCGCCGCCCTCGCGGAGACCGCGGGCGCACTCGTGCTCGACGGCGTGATCCAGCGCCGCGACAAGCCCGACGCGGCCACCTACATCGGCTCCGGCAAGGCCCAGGAGCTGCGGGACGTCGTCATCGAGACGGGCGCCGACACCGTCATCTGCGACGGTGAGCTGAGCCCCGGCCAGCTGATCCACCTCGAGGACGTCGTCAAGGTCAAGGTCATCGACCGCACCGCCCTCATCCTGGACATCTTCGCTCAGCACGCCAAGTCCCGAGAGGGCAAGGCGCAGGTCGCGCTCGCGCAGATGCAGTACATGCTGCCGCGGCTGCGCGGCTGGGGTCAGTCGCTGTCCCGGCAGATGGGCGGCGGCAAGGGCGGCGGCCTCGCCACCCGTGGTCCCGGTGAGACCAAGATCGAGACGGACCGGCGCCGCATCCGCGAGAAGATGGCGAAGATGCGCCGGGAGATCGCGGAGATGAAGACCGGCCGCGAGATCAAGCGCCAGGAGCGCCGGCGCAACAAGGTGCCGTCCGTGGCCATCGCGGGCTACACCAACGCCGGCAAGTCCTCCCTGCTCAACCGCCTCACCGGCGCGGGCGTGCTGGTGGAGAACGCGCTGTTCGCCACCCTCGACCCGACCGTGCGCCGCGCGGAGACCCCGAGCGGGCGGCTGTACACGCTGGCGGACACCGTCGGCTTCGTCCGGCATCTGCCGCACCACCTGGTCGAGGCGTTCCGCTCCACGATGGAGGAGGTCGGCGACGCCGATCTGATCCTGCACGTGGTGGACGGTTCGCACCCGGCCCCGGAGGAGCAGCTGGCCGCCGTGCGCGAGGTGATCAGGGACGTCGGCGCCACCGACGTGCCGGAGATCGTCGTGATCAACAAGGCCGACCTGGCCGACCCGCTCACCCTCCAGCGGCTGATGCGCGTCGAGAAGCGGTCCATCGCCGTCTCGGCCCGCACCGGGCGGAACATCGACCAGCTGCTCGCACTGATCGACAGCGAGCTGCCGCGCCCGTCGGTCGAGATCGAGGCGCTCGTGCCGTACACCCGCGGCAAGCTGGTCGCCCGCGCCCACGACGAGGGCGAGGTGATCTCCGAGGAGCACACCCCGGAGGGCACCCTGATCAAGGTCCGGGTGCACGAGGAGCTGGCGGCGGAGCTCACCCCGTACGCTCCGGCGCCGCTCGCCTGAAGACGGTGACGACCGAGGGCCCGCCCCCTGCCGACGCAGGGGGCGGGCCCTCGGCCCGTGCGGATCGGTGATCGCCCGTGGGGATCACTGACCGCCGTAGGTCCTGCTCATGTTCTGGTACATCGCCTCGGCCTCCGGGCCGAGCTGCGGGCCCGCCAGCCAGGTGTTCTCCAGCGGGCCGATCGACGTGTTCGAGACCAGCTTCGTCTCGCCGTCCACCACCCGGAACCAGCCGCCGCCGGACGAACCGCCGGTCATGGAGCAGCCGATGCGGTACATCGTCGGCAGCGACGGGCTCAGCGACAGCCGGCCGGGCCGGTCGACGCACTTGAACATCTTCAGGCCGTTGTACGGCGGCGCGGCCGGGTAGCCCCAGGCGCCCATGCTGCCGGCCTCGGCCGCGGACGGGGCGGAGAAGTCCACGTCCAGCGCGGCACCCACCGTCTCCTCCAGCGACTTGCTGCCCTGCTCCGGCTTCACGTGCAGCACCGAGTAGTCGTACGCCGCCCCGTCACCGCCGGACTCCGAACCGCCCTGGATCCACTGGTTCGACGTCGACGCCCAGTCGGCCCACCACGTGCCGTACGGCGCCATCTCGACGGAGGTGGCGCCGGACAACTCGGCCTCCGACTTGCCGAGGTCGTTGTACGCCGGCACGAAGGCGATGTTGCGGTACCAGCCGCCGCTGCCGCCCGCGTGCACGCAGTGACCGGCGGTCCACACGAGGTTCGACTTCCCCGGGTGGTTCACGTCGGTGACGACCGTGCCGGAGCAGACCATCGGGCCCTCGGGCGAGTCGAAGAAGACCTTGCCGACCGGGGCGGCGTGCTCGTGGTACGGCCGCTCCTCCGCCTCGGCCCGGACGGGCGCCGGCTCCGGATCGCTGACACCCTGGTCGGCCGCGGCGTCCTTCGTGGTGAGCGTCTTGTCAGCTGCCTTCGCGGACTTCATCCGGTCCGGCTTCCACAGGCCCTCTATCACCGGGTTGACGAAATCCTGGGCCTCACTGAGCCACTTGTCCCTGTCCCAGTCCTTCCAGCCGCCGTCCTTCCAGTCGTCGACGTCGATGCCGTGCTCCTTGAGCCGGTCCGCGAGGCCGGCCGGAACCTCGAGCGTGCCGTCGTCGCCGGCGCCGGCCGCCTGGGACGTGCTGCCGCTCGGCCTGGCGTCGGCCTCGTCGTCGCCGGCACCGCCGCAGGCGGTCGCGGTGAGCGCCAGGGCGGCGACCAGCCCGGCGGCGAGTGCGGTGCGCCGCCGCCCACGCCGTGGCGCGACGGACACAAGTGTGGAACGCATGGTGAGAAGACCCCCGTCGGATCGACGAACCTCATGGAAACGCGCGGTGGGGTGCCGGCGTGCGCCGGGCGCACCCCACCGCGCTGTGTGCTCAGCGCCCGGTCACTGACCGGAGAACTTGCCGCTGACCGCGTCGTACACGCCCTTGGCCTCCTCGCCCAGCCGCGGACCGGCCAGCCAGCCGGCCGTCACCGGGCCGATCGAGGTGTTGGACACCAGCGCCGGCTTGCCGTCGGGGCCCGCGGCGACCCAGCCGCCGCCCGAGGAACCGCCGGTCATGGAGCAGCCGATGCGGTACATCGTCGGGTCGGTGGCGTTCAGCGACAGCCGGCCCGGCTTGTCGGCGCACTGGAAGAGCTTCTGTCCGTCGTACGGCGGCGCGGCCGGGTAGCCGGTCGCGGTGATGCTCTCCACCTGCGGCACGGCGGGCGCCTTGAAGTCCACAGGCAGCGCCGAACCGACCGTCTCCTCGAGCGACTTGGCGTCGCTCCCCTTCTCCGGCGTCACATGGATGACCGCGAAGTCGTACGGTGCGCCGTCGCCGCCCGTGGCACCGCCCTGCTCGATCCACTGGTCCGAGGTCTGCGCCCAGTCACCCCACCACACGCCGTAGGGAGCGACCTCCTCCTTCGTCGCGTCCTCCAGCTGGGCGGTCGACCTGCCGGAGTCGTTGTACGACGGCACGAAGGCGATGTTGCGGTACCAGCCGCCCTTCTTGCCCGCGTGCACGCAGTGGCCGGCCGTCCACACCATGTTGGACTTGCCGGGGTGCGCCGGGTCCTGCACGACCGTCGCCGAGCAGACCATGGTGCCCTCGGGGGAGTCGAAGAACACCTTGCCCGCCGTCGCGGCGTTCTCGTGGTACGCGGGCGGCACGGCCTCGGCCTGGACAGGCGCCGGCTCCGGGTCGGTGACGCCCTGGTCACCGGAGAGGTCGCTGTCGTCGACCTCCTTGCCGGGCTCCTCGGCGTCCCGCATGCGGTCCGGGTCCCACAGGCCCTCGATGACCGGGTTGACGTAGTCCTGCGCCTCGCGCAGCCAGTCGTCCTTGTCCCAGTTCTTCCAGGCGCCCTTCTTCCACTCGTCGATGTCGATCCCGTGTTCCTTGAGCTTGTCCTTGATGTGGTCCGGGATCTTGATCTCGCCGTTGCCGCCGTCCGCCGTGGTCGCGGAGGCCGACGCGTCACCGCCCGCCTCGGCGTCGCCTCCCTCGCAGGCGGTGGCGGTGAGCACGAGCGCGGAGACGAGTGCCACGGCGGCCGGCAGGGAGGAGGTTCTGCGCCGCCCGCCCCTGTGCCCGCGCATGGTGAACGACGGCCGTATGGATCGCATGGTGTTGACTCCCCCTGCTGTGAACGAGTGGTGCCGCGGCCGAGCTTCTCGCCTGACCCGGGTCGGGTCCGCGAGGTCCGCACGGCGTCCTGGAACGGCACCACACACTATGCGGTCGCTGTGGGGGAGTTCCGACGGAACGGCAACGGTTACGTCACGGCAAGGATCTTGAGGCAACCCGTAACCCGGCCGTCGGCCGGGGGTTGGTAGGGGTGGGGCCTGCTGTCCGACGCGGTCCCCGTGCCGAGGGCGGCGACTTGGGCGACACGTGACGCGACTCGCCTCTGGACAGCGGGAGGACAGGGAGCCGTGGCGGAAACCGCGTACGCGAAGCGGCAGGGGGCGCGCGAGTCCGCGGCCCGTACCTATGCGCGCGCCCTGCCGGTCGTGCCGGTCCGGGCCCGCGGTCTCACCATCGAGGGCGCGGACGGCCGGCGTTACCTGGACTGTGTCTCGGGCACCGGGACGCTCGCCCTGGGGCACAACCACCCGGTGGTGCTGGAGGCGATCCGCAAGGTGCTCGACTCGGGCGCCCCCTTGCAGGTCATGAACCTCACCACGCCCGTGGAGGACGCCTTCGTCACCGAGTTGCTGCAGACCCTGCCGCCCGGCCTGGCCGACCACGCGCGCGTGCGGTTCTGCGGACCGGCCGGCACGGACGCGGTCGCCGCCGCCGTCGGACTCGTCCGCGCCGCCACCGGACGCGACCGGGTGCTCACCTTCACCGACGCCCACCACGGCACCACGACCGACGAGTTGACGGCACCGGACGGTGCCGGCGGCGGCACACGGCTGGTGCGTCCGCCGTGCCCGCGGGAGGACCGCCGACCCGACGGCGCCGAACCGGGCGCGCACCGCGCCGAGTCCGTGCTCGACGACCCCTGGGCGGAACAGGCGCCGCCCGCCGGGGTGATGCTCCGGCCGGTGCTCGGCGAAGACCGGGTGGTGCCCGCCCCCGACGCCTGGATGCGGCACATGCGGCGGACCACGGCCGAGCGGGCCGTACCGCTGATCGCCGACGAGTCCGAGACGGGAGTCGGACGGACGGGGGCCTTCTGGGCCGTGGAGCACAGCGGGATCACCCCCGACGTCCTCGTCCTCTCCAAGGCGATCGGCGGCAGCCTGCCGCTGGCCGCCGTCGTCCACCACGACGACCTGTGTGTACGGGACTCCGGTGAGGGCGCCTTCCGCGGCAACCAACTCGCCCTGGCCGCGGGCGCGGCGACCCTCGCCCACGTCCGCGCCCACCGGCTCGCCGAGCACGCCGCCGCCCTGGGCGCGCGCATGCTGACCCGGCTGCGGAGCCTGGCCGGGGAGTATCCCCGCGTCGGCGCGGTGCGCGGACGGGGGCTGATGATCGGGGTCGAGCTGGTGGCGGCGGACGCCGGGCACGGCGCCCCTTCCCCCGAGACCGCCGCCGCCGTTCAGCGGGAGTGCCTGCGCCGCGGCCTCATCGTGGACCGCGCCGACCCGTCCGCGAGCGTCGTACGGCTGCTGCCGCCGCTGACCATCACGGATGAACAGGCGACGGCGGTGCTGGACCGGCTGGCCGACGCGGTCCGAGCGGTGACGGCGGCCCCGCCGCCCCGCATCCGTCATGCCCCGTCCCCCACCGCGGGTGCTCCGCGCTGAGCCCCGCACGCCCCCGACGCCGCGCGACACGGCACGTCGTCCCAGCACGTCATCGAGGACTCGCGTTGCACACCACCCCCACACCCGCAGCCACCACCCCCTGCATCCCCGGGCCCCTGGTCCACATGGACCCGGACGCGCCCGACCCGCACCCCACCGCCCAGGCCGCCGCCGTGGAGAACCTGCTGCGCTGCTGGACCCGCGAGGCCGGACTGCCGGAGCCGGACGACGGCCTTCTGCGCGTGCCGCTGCCGGCCAGCGGCACCGCCCTCGTCGTCCCCGTCCGCTACTGGTCCCCGACCGGACTGCACCGCTTCGGCCCCGCGCGCCTGGCCGGCGCCCCCGTCGGCGCACCGCCGGCGGACGCGGTGACCGTCGCCGCGCTCCTCGCGAGAGAGACGGCCGGGAAGGCGAGCACCCACGGCACCGACCTCGTCGCCCGGGTGGCCGACTCCGTGCGCCGAACCGCCCTCTTCCTCCGGGACCGCAGGGAACGCCGCGGCGACGGCCCGGACCTCTTCCTCGCCGCCGAACAGGCCCTCCTCCTCGGGCACCCCCTCCACCCCACCCCGAAGAGCCGTCAGGGGCTGACCGACGCCGAGACCCCGCCGTACTCACCCGAACTGCGCGGCTCCTTCCCGTTGCACTGGCTGGCCGTCGCACCCTCCGTGCTCGCCACCGACTCGGCCTGGACCGAGCGCGGACGCCCCGTCCCCGCCGCCCGGCTCACCGCACGCCTCGCCGGAACCGGCCTGGCCCTCCCCGAGGGCTACGCGGCCCTGCCCCTGCACCCCTGGCAGTTCCGCGAGGTCCGGCACCGGCCCGGGACGCGGGCCCTGCTGGACGCGGGCCTGCTGCACGACCTCGGCCCGCACGGCGACCGCTGGCACCCCACCTCCTCCGTGCGGACCGTCCACCGCAGCGGTGCGCCGGCCATGCTCAAGCTGTCCCTCGCGCTGCACATCACCAACTCCCGCCGGGAGAACCTCCGCAAGGAACTCCACCGCGGCGTCGAGGTCCACCGTCTGCTGCGCTCCGGTCTCGCCCGGCGGTGGCGGGCCGCGCACCCGGACTTCGACATCGTCCGCGACCCGGCCTGGATCGCCGTCGACGCCCCTGACGGCACGCCCGTGCGGGGGCTCGACGCCGTCATCCGGCACAACCCGTTCCGTCCCGCGGACGACGTCTCCTGCGTGGCCGCACTAGTCGCGCCCGGACCGCCCCGGCCGGCCGACGGGGCGCTCGGGAGCGGCCCCGTGGCGGACTCTCGGCTCGGCGGGATCCTCACGCGTATCGCCGCGCGCACCGGCCGGCCGCGCGGCGCGGTCGCCGCCGAGTGGTTCCTGCGGTACCTGGAGCACGTCGTCCGTCCCGTGCTGTGGCTGGACGGGGAGGCCGGTATCGCCCTGGAGGCCCACCAGCAGAACACGCTGATCCTGCTGGACGCCGACGGATGGCCCGCCGGCGGCCGCTACCGCGACAACCAGGGCTACTACTTCCGAGAGTCCCGCCGCGCGGAACTCGACGCCAGGCTTCCCGGCATCGGCGTCCGCAGCGACACGTTCGTCTGCGACGAGGTCACCGACGAGCGCTTCGCCTACTACCTCGCCGTCAACAACGTGTTCGGCCTCGTCGGGGCCCTCGGCTCCCAGGGCCTCGCCGACGAGCGGCTGCTGCTCGCCGCCCTCCGCCGCTTCCTCGGCCGGCTCGCCTCGGGCCCGGCCCCGCTGCGCAGCGCGCTGCCCGCCCGGCTGCTCGACTCGCCCGTGCTGCGCTGCAAGGCCAACCTGCTGACCCGGCTGCACGGCCTCGACGAACTCGTCGGCCCGGTCGACACCCAGTCCGTCTACGTCACGATCACCAACCCCCTGCACTCCTGAACACCCGACCGATCACCCGACGACACCCGACCGATCACCCGATGCCCACGCCCGACCCGACCTTCCGCAAGGAGCGACACCGTGGCTTCCACCGACGCGCGCCCAGACGCAGGCACCGACCCGGAACCCGGCACGGACACGGACACGGACGAGGAAGACACCCTGGACCTGGAACTGCCCGAGGAGTTCGTCACCCTCTTCCGGGAACGGCCGGCCGCCCCGGTGCCTGACGCCTCGGGCAGCGACGACCTGCTCGACCACGTCGCCGACTGGGGCCCGACCGCCACCCCCGAGGGCCTGTTCCAGCTGGTGCCCGTCCGCCTCGACCAGGACGCGGCGCTCATCTGCCGCTGGATGAACGACCCCGCCGTCGCCGCGTTCTGGGAGCTGACCGGGCCGCAGAGCGTCACCGAGGACCACCTGCGGGCCCAGCTCGCCGGCGACGGGCGCAGCGTCCCGTGCCTCGGCCTGCTGGAGGGGACGCCGATGAGCTACTGGGAGATCTACCGCGCCGACCTCGACCCCCTGGCCCGCCACTGCCCCGTCCGGCCGCACGACACCGGCCTCCACCTCCTCATCGGCGACGCCGCGGACCGTGGGCGGGGCCTCGGCACGACGCTGATCAGGGCGGTGGCCGGCCTGGTCCTCACCCGCCGGGCCCGCTGCACCCGCGTCCTCGCCGAACCGGACGTGCGCAACACGCCGTCCGTCGCGGCCTTCCTCGGTGCCGGATTCCACGCCGTCGCCGAGATCGACCTGCCCGGCAAGCGAGCAGCCCTCCTGGTGCGGGAGCGGGGCGCGGGAGAGCCGGCGTAGACCTTGCCCACCCGTCCCGCCTGCCGAGGAGCCCGACCGTGCCCCCGCCGTTCCCGCGCCGCCTTCCGTCCCTGCTCACCGCCGCCGTGACCCGTTTGTCAGTCCCGGGCCGTAGGGTGGTCGCGCTATGACGAAGCCCTCACTCCCCGAACTCCTGCACGCCGCCGTCGCCGCCGTCGGCGGTACGGAGCGTCCCGGCCAGGTGGCCATGGCCGAAGCGGTCGCGGAAGCGATCGACGACGGCTCCCATCTGCTGGTCCAGGCCGGCACCGGCACCGGCAAGTCGCTCGGCTATCTGGTTCCCGCGCTGGCGCACGGGGAGCGCGTCGTCGTGGCCACCGCGACGCTGGCCCTGCAGCGCCAGCTCGTGGAGCGGGACCTGCCGCGCACGGTCGACGCCCTGCACCCCCAGCTGCGCCGCCGCCCGGAGTTCGCGATGCTGAAGGGCCGGTCGAACTACCTGTGCCTGCACCGCCTCCACGAGGGCGTCCCACAGGACGAGGAAGAGGGCCTGTTCGACCAGTTCGAGGCCGCCGCCCCCACCAGCAAGCTGGGCCAGGACCTGCTGCGGATGCGGGACTGGGCGGACGAGACGGAGACGGGCGACCGCGACGACCTCACGCCCGGCGTCTCCGACCGGGCCTGGGCGCAGGTGTCGGTGTCCTCGCGGGAGTGCCTGGGCGCCTCGAAGTGTGCCTACGGCGCGGAGTGCTTCGCCGAGATGGCCCGCGAGCGCGCCAAGCTCTCCGAGGTCGTCGTCACCAACCACGCGCTGCTCGCCATCGACGCCATCGAGGGCGCGCCGGTGCTGCCGCAGCACGAGGTGCTGATCGTCGACGAGGCGCACGAGCTGGTCTCCCGGGTCACCGGCGTGGCCACCGGCGAGCTCACCCCCGGCCAGGTCAACCGAGCGGTGCGGCGGGCCGCGAAGCTCGTCAACGAGAAAGCCGCCGACCAGCTCCAGACGGCCGCGGAGGGCTTCGAGCGGCTGATGGAGCTGGCGCTGCCGGGCCGGCTGGAGGAGATCCCGGAGGACCTCGGCTACGCCCTGATGGCACTGCGGGACGCCTGCCGCACGGTCATCTCCGCGATCGGCACCACGCGGGACAAGTCCGTGCAGGACGAGGACGCCGTCCGCAAGCAGGCCCTGGCCTCGGTGGAGTCCGTCCACGACGTGGCGGAGCGCATCACCAACGGCTCCGAGTGGGACGTCGTCTGGTACGAGCGCCACGACCGCTTCGGTGCCTCGCTCCGCGTCGCTCCCATGTCCGTCTCGGGCTTGCTGCGCGAGAAGCTCTTCACCGACCGCTCGGTCGTGCTGACCTCGGCCACCCTGAAGCTGGGCGGCGACTTCAACGGCGTGGGCGCCTCCCTCGGCCTCGCCCCCGAGGGCACCCAGGGCGAGGACGTGCCCCAGTGGAAGGGCGTCGACGTCGGCTCGCCCTTCGACTACCGCAAGCAGGGCATCCTGTACGTCGCCAAGCACCTGGCCCGGCCCGCACGGGACGGCGACCGCGGCGACATGCTCGACGAGCTGACGGACCTGATCCAGGCGGCCGGCGGCCGCACGCTGGGCCTGTTCTCCTCGATGCGGGCGGCCCAGCTGGCCGCGGAGGAGCTGCGCTCCCGTATCCCCGAGTACCCGATCCTCCTCCAGGGCGAGGAGACCCTAGGCGAGCTGATCAAGAACTTCGCCGCCGATCCGCGGACCTGTCTGTTCGGCACGCTGTCCCTGTGGCAAGGCGTGGACGTCCCGGGCCCCAGCTGCCAGCTGGTCGTCATGGACAAGATCCCGTTCCCGCGCCCCGACGACCCGCTGATGAGCGCCCGCCAGAAGGCGGTCGAGGAGGCCGGCGGCAACGGTTTCATGGCGGTCGCCGCCACCCATGCCGCGCTGCTCATGGCGCAGGGCGCCGGCCGTCTCGTCCGGGCGTCGGGCGACCGCGGTGTCGTCGCCGTACTGGACCAGCGGCTGGCCACGGCCCGATACGGAAGCTATCTGAAGGCGTCGCTGCCCGACTTCTGGTTCACCACGGACCGTAACCAGGTGCGCAAGTCGCTGGCCGCCATCGACGCGGCGGCGCGGCAGACGGAAGGCGGCTGAGGAAGCCCGGACAGCGCAGGACCCCGGAACCGGCGCAGAGGTCCCGGGGCCCGGTCGGGGCGGCGGGTCGCTGTCGTGCAGGACCCGCGCAGCGTGGCGCTCAGACGCGGCGCAGTACGGCCACCACCTTGCCGAGGATGGTCGCGTCGTCACCGGGGATGGGCTCGTACGCCGCGTTGTGCGGGAGGAGCCAGACGTGGCCGTCCTCGCGCTTGAAGCGCTTGACGGTGGCCTCGCCGTCGAGCATCGCGGCGACGATGTCGCCGTTCTCGGCGACCGGCTGGCGGCGGACCGTGACCCAGTCGCCGTCGCAGATGGCGGCCTCGATCATCGAGTCGCCGACGACCTTCAGCACGAACAGCTCGCCGTCACCGACCAGCTGGCGGGGCAGGGGGAAGACGTCCTCCACGGACTCCTCGGCGAGGATCGGGCCACCGGCCGCGATCCGCCCGACCAGTGGCACGTACGACGCGGCGGGCTTGCCTGCAGTGTCCGTGGGCTGCACGGAGGCGGCCTGGTCGGAGCCGCGCACCTCGTACGCGCGCGGGCGGTGCGGGTCGCGGCGCAGGAAGCCCTTGCGCTCGAGCGCCATCAGCTGGTGTGCGACGGAGGAGGTGCTGGAAAGGCCGACGGCCTGGCCGATCTCCCGCATCGACGGCGGGTAGCCGCGGCGCTGCACCGAGTCCCTGATGACCTCGATCACCCTGCGCTGGCGATCGGTCAGTCCGGAACTGTCCGCCCGGATGCCGGGAGGTCGGCCCGGCAAGGAGCGCTTGGGCCCCTCGGCAAGCGTGGCGTCGCTCATCGCATGCACCGGCTCAGGTCGGCCCTGGGGGCGGTCCTGGGCAGTGATCGCGGCACTGTCGGCGGTGGTGGTCACGTCGGCCCCTCTCGATGGTCTCCCTGCAGCACAACGGTAGTGGCTTTCGAAAGGTTGCGCCAAACACACGTTCGAGTGAAAAAACGCGAATCGACCGCCCGGAGAAGGAAACTGGGTGTATAGCTGTCGCGATGCCCAGCGGACAAATGGGCTCATTGCTGTACTGTTCACCGCCGGGCGGCGACCTCGCCGGCTGCCGCTCCAGTCTGCCATCAGGCGTCCTGTTCGACGGGGGCCGGTGCCCATCTCTGCGGTAGTCCCACGGCCCCTCCCCGCCGCGCCCACCGTATCTCCGCATGCCCCGGGGTCCCACGGGCGCGTCCGTACGCGCCCGTGCGCGCTGGAGGCCCTCGCGGCCCTGTACGCACCGACGCGACACGCGTGCGGGGCGTGAATGTATGAGTCAAGCACCACATCTAGTGGTTGGATTGCGAGAGCAGCCCACAAGTTGTGTCTCCCCGGGTCTTCGAGCCCGCCGCGATCGCCTATGCTGGGGGCTGCTTCGAGGGGCCTGAAGGCCCTCACGAGGCTATTCGAGTCTGCTGTGAGGAGGGTTGGGAGTTCATGCACTGCCCCTTCTGCAGGCACCCCGACAGCCGCGTCGTCGACAGTCGTACGACCGACGACGGCACGTCGATCCGCAGGCGCCGTCAGTGCCCCGACTGCTCTCGCCGCTTCACGACCGTGGAGACGTGCTCGCTCATGGTGGTGAAGCGGTCCGGGGTCACCGAGCCCTTCAGCCGCACCAAGGTCATCAACGGCGTGCGCAAGGCCTGCCAGGGCCGGCCCGTGACCGAGGACGCGCTCGCCCAGCTGGGCCAGCGGGTCGAGGAGGCGGTGCGGGCCACCGGAAGCGCCGAGCTGACCACTCACGACGTGGGGCTGGCGATACTTGGCCCGCTGCAGGAACTCGACCTGGTCGCCTATCTGCGGTTCGCCTCGGTCTACCGGGCGTTCGACTCGCTCGAGGACTTCGAGGCCGCGATCGCGGAGCTGAGGGAGGCGACGGGGCGTCCCGGCGAAGACTGCGACGAGGCCGACGCGGGGAGCCGGGAAGACGATCGCGGGTCCACGGGGACGGCACAGGTCCCCGAGCCCGCAGGCGCCGCCGACTGACCGGCGGGCCGGATCCGGACCCGGCGGTCCGGGCCCGGCCGGGCGGCGGCGAGAGAAAAGACCTGTTGCGGGCGGAGCCAGAGGTGCCCGCAACACCAGACAGAACACCGTGCCACGGGAACAATCGCGGCACTTCAGGGCGTTTTCGCCCGTACAGGGAGGCGGCATGACAGAGACGGCGAGCGGTCCGGCACGGAGCTCCCGCGCCAAGGGCACCAAGGCGGGCAAGGGACTCCGTGTCGAGCGCGTCCACACCACTCCCGGGATCCACCCCTACGACGAGGTGACCTGGGAGCGTCGTGACGTCGTCATGACCAACTGGCGCGACGGCTCGGTCAACTTCGAGCAGCGCGGCGTCGAGTTCCCCGACTTCTGGTCGGTGAACGCGGTCAACATCGTCACCAGCAAGTACTTCCGCGGTGCCGTCGGCACCCCGCAGCGCGAGACCGGCCTCAAGCAGCTGATCGACCGCATCGTGAAGACGTACCGGAAGGCCGGTGAGGACAACAAGTACTTCGCCTCGCCCGCCGACGCCGAGATCTTCGAGCACGAGCTGGCCTACGCCCTCCTGCACCAGATCTTCAGCTTCAACAGCCCGGTCTGGTTCAACGTCGGCACGCCCCAGCCGCAGCAGGTCTCCGCCTGCTTCATCCTGTCCGTCGACGACTCCATGGAGTCGATCCTCGACTGGTACAAGGAAGAGGGCATGATCTTCAAGGGCGGCTCCGGTGCCGGCCTGAACCTCTCCCGGATCCGCTCCTCCAAGGAGCTTCTCTCCTCCGGCGGCAACGCCTCCGGACCGGTCTCCTTCATGCGCGGCGCCGACGCCTCCGCCGGCACCATCAAGTCCGGCGGCGCCACCCGCCGTGCGGCCAAGATGGTCATCCTGGACGTCGACCACCCCGACGTGGAGAACTTCATCGAGACCAAGGTGAAGGAGGAGGAGAAGATCCGCGCCCTGCGCGACGCGGGCTTCGACATGGACCTGGGCGGCGACGACATCACGTCCGTCCAGTACCAGAACGCCAACAACTCGGTCCGCGTGAACGACGAGTTCATGAAGGCCGTCGAGCAGGGCGGCAAGTTCGGACTGCGGGCCCGCATGACCGGCGAGGTCATCGAGGAGATCGAGGCCAAGTCCCTCTTCCGGAAGATGGCCGAGGCCGCCTGGGCCTGCGCCGACCCGGGCATCCAGTACGACGACACCATCAACCACTGGCACACCTGCCCGGAGTCCGGCCGGATCAACGGCTCGAACCCCTGCAGCGAGTACATGCACCTGGACAACACGTCCTGCAACCTGGCCTCGCTGAACCTGATGAAGTTCCTCAACGACGACGGCCTGGGAAACCAGACCTTCGAGACCGAGCGCTTCCAGAAGGTCGTCGAGCTGGTCATCACCGCGATGGACATCTCCATCTGCTTCGCGGACTTCCCGACCCAGAAGATCGGCGAGAACACCCGCGCCTTCCGCCAGCTCGGCATCGGCTACGCCAACCTCGGCGCCCTGCTGATGGCCACCGGCCACGCCTACGACTCCGACGGCGGCCGCGCCCTCGCCGGTGCCATCACCTCCCTGATGACCGGCACGGCCTACCGCCGCTCCGCCGAGCTCGCCGCGGTCGTCGGCCCGTACGACGGCTACGCCCGCAACGCGGACGCCCACCAGCGCGTCATGAAGCAGCACTCCGACGCCAACGGCACCGCCGTGCGCATGGACGACCTGGACACCCCGGTGTGGGCCGCCGCAACCGAGGCCTGGCAGGACGTGCTGCGGCTCGGCGAGAAGAACGGTTTCCGTAACTCGCAGGCCTCCGTGCTCGCCCCGACCGGCACCATCGGTCTGGCCATGTCCTGCGACACCACCGGTGTCGAGCCCGACCTCGCCCTGGTCAAGTTCAAGAAGCTGGTCGGCGGCGGCTCGATGCAGATCGTCAACGGCACCGTGCCGCAGGCACTGCGCCGCCTGGGCTACCAGGAGGAGCAGATCGAGGCGATCGTCGCCCACATCGCCGAGAACGGCAATGTGATCGACGCCCCCGGCCTCAAGACCGAGCACTACGAGGTCTTCGACTGCGCCATGGGCGAGCGCGCCATCTCGCCGATGGGCCACGTCCGGATGATGGCCGCGATCCAGCCCTGGATCTCCGGCGCCATCTCCAAGACGGTCAACATGCCGGAGACGGCGACCGTCGAGGAGGTCGAGGAGATCTACTACGAGGCCTGGAAGCTCGGCGTCAAGGCGCTCGCGATCTACCGGGACAACTGCAAGGTCGGCCAGCCGCTCTCCGCGAAGACCAAGGAGAAGGAGAAGGCCGAGGTCACCGAGAAGGCCGAGGAGACGATCCGCGCCGCGGTCGAGAAGGTCGTCGAGTACCGCCCCGTCCGCAAGCGCCTCCCGAAGGGACGCCCCGGCATCACCACCTCCTTCACCGTCGGTGGCGCCGAGGGCTACATGACCGCCAACTCCTACCCGGACGACGGTCTCGGCGAGGTCTTCCTGAAGATGTCCAAGCAGGGCTCCACCCTCGCGGGCATGATGGACGCCTTCTCCATCGCGGTCTCCGTCGGCCTCCAGTACGGCGTGCCGCTGGAGACGTACGTCTCGAAGTTCACCAACATGCGCTTCGAGCCGGCCGGCATGACGGACGACCCTGACGTGCGGATGGCACAGTCGATCGTCGACTACATCTTCCGCCGCCTGGCGCTGGACTTCCTGCCCTTCGAGACCCGCTCCGCCCTCGGCATCCACTCCGCCGAGGAGCGCCAGCGGCACCTGGAGACCGGTTCGTACGAGCCGTCGGACGACGAGGTCGACGTCGAGGGCCTGGCCCAGTCGGCGCCCCGCGCCCAGGAGCTGAAGGCCGTCGCCACGCCGAAGGCCGAGGCCGAGGTGGCCAAGCCGGCTCCGAAGCAGGCGCACACCAGCGCCGAGCTGGTGGAGATGCAGCTGGGCATCCAGGCCGACGCCCCGCTGTGCTTCTCCTGCGGCACGAAGATGCAGCGGGCCGGTTCCTGCTACATCTGCGAGGGCTGCGGCTCGACCAGCGGCTGCAGCTGAGCGGTAGGACCCCATGAGTGAGGGGCGCGGGCCACGGCCCGCGCCCCTCACTCGTGCCACCGGGGTCAGGGCCTGCGGGCCGCGCCCATCGTGGCGGTGAACGTCGCCGGGTCGCCCTCGAAGCCGTGGACACCGGCGCGGAACTCCCACGCCCCCGTCTCGTCCCGGACGAACTCCGCGACCGTCGCCGCGGTCGCCCCGGGGACACCGGCGAAACCGTCCTCGGCCAGCTCCGTGTACCCCTCCCGGACGCGCAGGCCCGGACGGGCCACGCCGGCGAAGGTCCGCTCCCCGGAGCGCTGCTGGATCACGACGCCCACGACCACGCGCGCGTACCGGGCGTCGAGCCGCTCCAGCTCCAGCATCATGACCTCGTCGTACCCGAAGCCCTTGCCGTCCCGGCTGTCCCGGTTCAGATAGATGGTGCCGTCGGGGGAGCGGCTGTCGAAGTGCACCACGTACGAGGGATCCCCGTACGGATCGTCCGCCGTGTAGGTCCCGGCGACGATGTCCAGGTCGGCGGGTGGCTGTCCCGCCGGGCTCGGGTCCCAACGCAGCGCGACCTCGACCTTGCGGATCCCCTTGCTGAGGCCGTTCACAGACTTCCCCTTCCCCGGTCCTGCTTGCCCCGCCACCCCAACTGCCGAGCGGTGCCGGCCTGTTGTCCATCCTGCCATGTGGCCGCGGGCGGCAGCGGAGGAGCGGTCGGCCGGAGAGTGACCGGTGCCACGTTCCCTGGCCTTACCATGGCGCGGTGCTGGTCAAGTGGATGCGCTGCACCGTGGTGGACCGCCGCGGTTTCGAGCGTGGGCAGCGGAAGTGGGCGGGGCTTCCGGGGGAGCCCGGGTTTCGGGGGCAAGGGGGTGGCTGGAGCCGGGGGCGGCCGGACGTGGCCCACGTCTTCGCCTTCTGGGAGAGCAGGGCCTTCTACGACTCCTTCATGGCTCGCTCGCACGACCGGCTGGCCGCGGCCCAGGCCGGCACCTTCAAGGACGCCCAGGTCAGACTGTTCGACCACCGGTTCGACGTGAAGACCGGGTTCGAGCCCCGTTTCACCGACGCCGACCTGCTGCGGGTGGCGCTCTGCCGTGCCCACGAGGACCGGGCCGAGCACTACGTGCTGATGCAGGAAAAGGTCTGGAACCCCGCGATGGCCGGCTCGCCCGGCATGATCCGCGGGCTGTTCGGCGAGGCACCCGGCCACGAGTACCTCGTGCTGTCGATGTGGCGGTCGGCCGCCGAGCACGGCAAGTACCGTGCCGAGCGGGTGGAGCGGCTCGCCCTGCGCGCCCAGACGGAGGCCGACGTCGCGGCCCTCACCGGGGACATCGTGCAGCTGGAACCCTCCTGGACCGTGTGACCTACGCCGTACGGGGCAGGCGGGAGTCCTCCCTCCCGCGTTCCACGATCTAGGGTTCAGGCATGGCACGACCACGGCGCATCGTTCTTGTCCGGCACGGCGAGTCGACGGGCAACGTCGACGACTCCGTGTACGAGCGCGAACCCGACCACGCGCTCGCCCTGACGGAGCAGGGCTGGGCGGAGGCCGAGGAGACGGGCAAGCTGCTGCGCGAGGTGTTCGGCCGCGAACGGGTGAGCGTGTACGTCTCCCCGTACCGCCGCACGCACGAGACGCTGCGCGCCTTGCATCTCGACCCCGGGCTCATACGGATACGGGAGGAGCCCCGGCTGCGCGAGCAGGACTGGGGGAACTGGCAGGACCGCGACGACGTGCGCCTGCAGAAGGCCTACCGCGACGCCTACGGCCATTTCTTCTACCGTTTCGCGCAGGGCGAGTCCGGCGCCGACGTCTACGACCGGGTCGGCAACTTCCTGGAGAGCCTGTTCCGCAGCTTCGAGGACCCCGATCACCCGCCGAACGTCCTCCTGGTCACCCACGGACTGGCGATGCGCCTGTTCTGCATGCGGTGGTTCCACTGGACGGTCGCGGAGTTCGAGTCGTTGTCCAACCCCGGGAACGGGGAAGTCCGGATGCTCGTTCTGGGCGAGGACGGCAAGTACACGCTGGACCGGCCCTTCGCCCGCTGGCGGGATCCGGAACCGTATGGGATCACGGGATAAGGTGGCAGGGCGATGACCGCTCATTCATCTCCTGACGGGCGCCTGGACAGGGCCCTGGCCAGCCTCCGCGGACTGTCGGTGGGGGACGCGCTGGGCTCACAGTTCTTCGTGCCCGAGAACTATCCGCTGCTCAAGCGGCGGGAGCTGCCGCCGGGCACCTGGCAGTGGACCGACGACACCGAGATGGCCGCCTCCGTGGTGTCCGTACTGGCCGTCCACCACCGCATCGACCAGGACGCCCTGGCCCACTCCTTCGCCGGCCACCACGACTTCGACCGCGGCTACGGTCCTGCCGTCAACCGGCTGCTGCGGCTGGTCCGGGAGGGCGGCGACTGGCGCGAGCTCGCCGCCGCCCTGTTCAACGGCCAGGGTTCCTGGGGCAACGGTGCCGCGATGCGCATCGCGCCCCTGGGCGCCTGGTACGCGGACGACCCGGAGCAGGCGACCCACCAGGCCGAGATCTCGGCCTATCCCACGCACCAGCACCGCGAGGCGGTGGTCGGCGCCATGGCGGTCGCCGCCGCGGCGTCGCTGGCCGCGTCGGCCGACGGTCCGCCCGAGGCGCACGCGCTCCTCGACGATGTGATCGCCCTCGTGCCGAAGAGCGCCGTCGGCGCCGGGCTCCGCCGCGCCCGGGACATGCTCGACTACGGCGACGCGGCCACCGTCGCGGCCGTACTGGGCTGCGGCAGGCGGACGACCGCCCATGACACGGTTCCCTTCGCGCTCTGGTCCGCCGCCCGCGCCCTCGGCGACTACGAGCACGCCTTCTGGACGACCGCCCAGGTCGGCGGCGACGTGGACACGACCTGCGCGATCGTGGGCGGCGTGATCGCCGCCTCCGGCCGGGCGGGCGCGCCGCCGGCCGAGTGGGTCGCCCGGACCGAGGCGCTGCCGGGCTGGACGGCCGGTACGGACTCGTCGGCCCGGTGACTCGCGGGCCTCCTCTCCCATGCCCGGGAGGAGGAGGCCCGCGGGCTCCGAGGGTGCTTGCGTCCGGTTCGCTCCTCAGCCCATTCCGGGTCCGGCCGTGCCGGCGAGTGCTTCCAGGTCGCTCTTGCGGACCCGGATCACCAGCCACGCCGTGGCCAGGGCGAGTACGGCCATGGCGGCCGCGGGGATGAAGGCCGCCGAGATGCCCTCGGCCAGCACCTCGTGCCCCCAGGGAGCGGGCAGCTGGTGGGTCCTGGCGAACTCCGCCTTCTGCTCGGGCGAGCTGTTGGCGAGGAAGTCCGGCAGCACCTTGGCCGCCTCGTCCTTGCTGGCCGTGCCGAACACGGTCGTCAGGATGGCCAGGCCGATCGATCCGCCCACCTGCTGCATCGCGTTGAGCAGCCCGGACGCGGCGCCGGCCTCGTGCGGGGCGACGCCGGAGACCGCGGTGAGCGTCAGCGTCACGAAGTTCAGGCCCATGCCGAAGCCGAAGACCAGCATGGGGCCGAGCACGCCGCCCACGTAGGAGCTGTCGGAGCTGATGAGCGCCTGCCAGCCCAGTCCGAGTGCGGCGAGCGCCGAGCCCGCGAGCATGAACGGCTTCGGGCCGAACACGGGCAGGAAGCGCTGCGACAGGCCCGCCCCGATCGCGATCACGACCGTGACCGGCAGGAAGGCGAGACCGGCCTGGATCGGGGTGTAGCCCAGCACGTTCTGGACGAACAGCACGATGTAGAAGAACATGCCGAACATCGCCGCGGCCAGGCACAGCATGATCACGTAGGTGCCGGAGCGGTTGCGGTCGGCGAACATCTTCAGCGGGGTGATCGGCTCCTTGGCCCGCGACTCGATGAGCGTGAAGGCCAGCAGCAGCACGGCGGCAGCCGCGAAGGACCCGATGGTGAGGGTGTCCCGCCAGCCTTCGTCCGCGGCGCGGATGAAACCGTAGACGAGCAAGGCCATTCCCGCCGTCGAGGTCACCGCTCCGGCGATGTCGAAGCGCCCGGAGTGCCGTTCGGACTCGCTGATGTAGAGCGGGGTCAGCACGGCGATCAGGACGCCGATCGGCACGTTGACGAAGAGCACCCAGCGCCAGTCCAGCCACTCGGTGAGCATGCCGCCCGCCAGCAGGCCGATGGCGCCACCGCCCGCGGAGACCGCGGCGAAGACACCGAAGGCCCGGTTCCGCTCCGGTCCCTCCGGAAAGGTCGTCGTGATGAGCGCGAGCGAGGTGGGCGACGCGATCGCGCCTCCCACACCCTGCAGGACGCGTGCCGCCAGCAGCTGCCAGGGCTCCTGGGCGAAGCCGCCGAGCAGCGAGGCGAGGGTGAACAGCAGGATGCCGGTCATGAAGACGCGGCGCCGGCCGAGGATGTCACCGGCGCGGCCACCGAGCAGCAGCAGACCGCCGAAGGTGAGCGTGTAGGCACTGACGACCCATGTCAGGTCGGTGGTGCTGAACGCGAGTGCCTCTTGAATGTGCGGGAGCGCGATGTTCACAATCGTCGCGTCGAGTACCACCATGAGTTGGCAGGCCGCGATGACGGTCAACGCGATGCCGGGATGCCCCTCCCGGCGGGCGGCTCCCGGCTTCTGGTCTTTGAGCAAGGAAGAGGTCGTCACTATGTGTCCCCCACGAATGACTTAGTGAACGATCGCGTTCACTGTTGCGTCAACGGTAGTGACTCCACGACAGTGAACGCAAGCGTTCACTCACGTCGTTGTCGCGTGTCCCGTCCCCCGTTGTGGGCGCGCGCCACGTCTCCGTCCCCCGAAAACCGCTTCTTGTTCCCTGGAGACCCTCGAAATGGTTCCCTCGCACTGGGCCGACCCCGTCCAGACGCCCTCCCGCCGACGCGGTGCGGTCCTCGAACGCGCGATCCTCGACGCCGCGCTCGAGCAGCTCGGCACCGTCGGCTGGAACGGCCTGACCATGGAGGGCGTGGCCGCCGGTGCCCAGACGGGCAAGGCGGCGGTCTACCGTCGCTGGTCGTCCAAGGAGGAGCTCGTCGCGGACGCCCTGCGGTCCGGGCTGCCGGACTACGACACCGTGCCCGACCTCGGGAGCGTGCGCGACGATCTCCTGGCGCTGTGCCGGCGGGCTCGCGACGCGATGTTCTCGCGCCCCGGTTTCGCCCTGCGGGCAGTCATTCACGAATGCGACACGATGCAGGCTGAGCGATTCCATGCGGTGATCTTCGAAGGGGTCATCGAGCCGACCATCAAGATGCTTCACGAGGTCATCACCCGCGGCATAGAGCGCGGGGAGGTGCGCGAGGAGGCGGCCAACAGCTATGTCTTCGACGCCGTACCGGCGATGATGATGTACCGATCGAAGATTCGCGGAAGCGAATGGAGTGACCAGGAGATCGACGAGATGATCGACCTGCTGATGGTCCCGCTGCTGCGCCCCGAAGGCTCCTGAGCCATGGCTCGGCGAGGTCCGGAACGCATCGGGAGGCCGGGGTGTCACCGGGGGCTCCGGGCGGCGTAGGCTAAGGGCGCCATGCCGTACGAACCACCTACCCACACCGTCGAGCGCTCTCTCCGCGCCACGACCGGAGCCAAGGTCATCGCCGGTGTCGACGAGGTGGGGCGCGGTGCGTGGGCCGGTCCGGTCACCGTCTGCGCCGCGATCACCGGACTGCGCCGCCCCCCGGCGGGCCTCACCGACTCCAAGCTGCTCACCGTCAAGCGGCGGACCGAGCTCGCCGCGGAGTTGCAGACCTGGGTGACCTCCTACGCGCTGGGGCACGCGTCCCCGGAGGAGATCGACGAACGGGGGATGACCGCGGCGCTGCGCATGGCCGCGGTGCGTGCCCTGGAGGCCCTGCCGGTCCGGCCCGAAGCCGTCATCCTCGACGGCAAGCACGACTATCTCGGGGCGCCCTGGCGGGTCCGTACGGTGATCAAGGGTGACCAGTCGTGTGTGGCGGTCGCGGCGGCCTCGGTGCTCGCCAAGGTCCAGCGCGACAAAATGATGGCCGAACTGGGTATCGACCATGCAGACTTCGGTTTTGCGGACAACGCCGGGTATCCGTCGCCCGTGCACAAGGCCGCACTGGCGGAGCGGGGTCCCACCCCGTACCACCGGTTGTCGTGGGCGTATCTTGATGCGCTGCCCCGGTGGCGGCACCTCAAGAAGGTCCGCACCTGGGTGGACGGAAGCGTTCCGGAGATCGAGGGCCAGCTCGGCTTCGACTTCTGACGGTTCCGCTCGCAGGCATGCGCCACCCGCCGACGCGAGCCGCACCAACGTTTGATAAAAATCAGCTCATGCCTCTCATTCCCGAGGAGCCTCAGATTCACGAGAAGGCCCAGGGTCCCCGCGCCACTCCGGCCAGCGGCCGCACCGCGCCGACCCCCCGCCCCGTACCCGGTCCCCGTCCCGCGGCCCCGCCGCGCCCCGGTCGCCCCGGCCCTGTGCGGCCGGCGCCGCCGGCGCAACGCACCTCGCGCGACGCGGCTCCGGCCAAGCCAGGACCCTCGGGTCCGGCCACCCCGGCCGCAACCCCGGCCGGCCCGCAGATCCAGCTGATCCCGGCTTCTCCCGAGGGCGCGCTCGACGCGGCCGAGGAGGCCGTGGACCTGCTGCTGGACTCGGGCCGCACCCCGGGTGACGTGCTGGTGGTCACCACCGGCGAGCTGCACCCGTGGGCCGCCCACGAGCTGTCCTTCGGCGATGCGGCCTACTGGGCGCAGCACGACGCGGGCGACGACGTCTTCTACGCGGACGCCGCCGTCGCCGACCGTGCCAAGGCGCGTCCCGTGGTCGTCGTCGCGCTCAACGGCGGTCCCGAGGCCGCCGCGGTCACCGCACTGTCGGCGGCCCACTCCCGGGCGGGCGCCCTGTTGATCGTCTGCGGTGACCCGCAGCGGATCAACTCGGTGCTGGGCGCGAGCGCCTGATCCGTTCGCGCCCGGGCGCCGGGGCTCGGCCGTGGCGGCCGGGCACGACGCCGGTGACCGCCGCGTCACACGTGCATGGTGCGGGCATCGGCGTGCTTCGACGGCGCGACCGGCGGGAACGCCGTCCGGCCGGTGCGGTGTGGACGGCGTGCCGGGCGGGTGCGGCTGGATCTGCCGGTGGTGCCCGGCTCACGGGCGTGGCTGGAGCATCCAGCGGTGCCGGCCGGGCCGGGGGAGGGGCGGCACCCCGCGTCTTGTGGGGCTCCAGGGGGTGCGTGGAACCGGCGTCCTGGACGTCCCTCGCTCAGCGGGCCGCCGCGCGGCGCAGCACGTCCGAGGCGACACCGCCGGTGCGCGGCGGCGGAGGCGGTGCCTCCGACGTGGCGAACGGCTCCGGCACCGAATCCGCGTTGGGCCGGCGGCCACCGCGGCCCTCGCCGAGGACCTGCCATCCGTCACGGGTCAGCGTGATGTACGCCCCGCAGCGCAGCCCGTGCAACGTGCAGGCGTCACGCAGCCCCCACATCCACGCGCCGTCCTCCTCCGTCCAGCGGGCGTCGCCCTCACGGCAGTAGAGCAGGACCGCGGTGCGCACCGGGGTGCGGCGCCGCAGGTCGTGCGGGATGACCCGGCGGAGCTGGGCCAGCAGCGCGTTGCGGAACAGCCAGCCGTCCGCCGGTGCGCGGCGACTGGTGAACGAGGCGCTCGCGCGCAGCCGTTCGTCCGGGTCGAGCACGGCCACGATGGCGGTCGCCGGCTCGGGGCGGTGCCGCGAGTGAAGTCCGCTGACGACCTCCCGCGGATTGCGCAGCAGCGGGATTCCGGCCGACGCCCACTCCGCGGGCTCGAGCAGGCGGGTGGCGGAGGCGGTGGACGGCGACAAAGACGCCGCCGAGGACGAGGCGAATCCGAAGGTCACGTTCCTCCCTTCGGCTACGCGCCCACACTGCGGGCGGGGTCGGATTCGGGGGAGCGCGCACCGCAGTGAAGCCCTGCCGGGTCACGGACGAGCCGTGCGGGGAGCGGACTTCAATTCTTCCTGTCGAACTGGGATGCGGCAACGAGCAATTGGGGCCGTCGACCGTTATCGGATGAAGCGCGTTCTATATCCCTACCCAGGGAGGTGTCGGGCGACGCATGGGGCGCACCGCCCCGGGCGCCGGCGAGCGGCCCCGGACCGGCCGCGCCAGTGACCGCGGGCTGTCAGCCCTGCACGGCCAGGACCAGCGGCAACACCCCCGAGGCGCCCGCACGACGGAGCAGCCGGGCGGCGACCGCGAGGGTCCAGCCCGTCTCCGTGTAGTCGTCCACGAGGAGAACCGGGCCCTCCTGGCCACCGAGCGCCTCGGCCAGGGCGGGGGGCACCGCGAGCATGCCGTCGAGCGCCTTGAGCCGCTGCGCGCTGTTGCTGCGGGAGACCGCCGGCGCCTCTCCCGTGTACTCGACCGAGCCGAGCAGCGGCAGCCGGCCCACTTCGGCGATACGCGCTCCCAGTGAACGGATCAGCTGCGGACGCGAGCGCGAGGCGACGGTCACCACGCCGACGGGACGCGGCGGGGCGCCGGCGGCTCCGGAGGCCCAGCCGCCCGGCCCCTTCGCCCAGTCGGCCAGCACTGTCACGACGGCCTTCGCGACATCGTCCGGCACCGGGCCGTCGGGGGCGTGCGCCGCCAGCATCGGACGCAGCCTGTTGCCCCAGCCGATGTCGGAGAGACGTCCCAACGCCCGCCCCGTCGCCGCCTGTTCCCCGGCGGGGATACGGCCCTTCAGCTCGACGCCGATCGCCGGGAGGCCGGTCGGCCACATGCGGCGCGGCTCCACCTCGACGCCCGCCCGGCCCAGGTCGACCCGTGCGGCGTCCAGGGAGGCGGGGGAGGTGTCGGCCGTGAAACGCGGGCCCGCGCAGTTGTCGCAGTGGCCGCAGGGCTTGGCACCCTCGTCGTCCAACTGCCGCTGGAGGAACTCCATCCGGCAGTCCGTCGTGGACGCGTAGTCGCGCATCGCCTGCTGCTCCGCCCGGCGCTGCCGCGCGACCCAGTCGTACCGCTCGGCGTCGTACGTCCACGGCCGGCCGGTCGCGATCCAGCCGCCCTTGACCCGCTGCACGGCGCCGTCCACGTCGAGGACCTTGAGCATCGTCTCCAGGCGGGAGCGGCGCAGCTCCACCAGAGGCTCCAGGGCCGGCAGCGACAAGGGCCGCTCCGCGCGGGCGAGGACGTCGAGTGTGCGGCGCACCAGGTCCTCGGCCGGGAAGGCCAGCGAGGCGAAGTACTGCCAGATCGCCTCGTCCTCCTTGCCAGGCAGGAGAAGCACCTCGGCGTGATCGACACCGCGTCCGGCGCGGCCGACCTGCTGGTAGTAGGCGATGGGGGAGGACGGCGAGCCGAGGTGCACCACGAAACCCAGGTCGGGCTTGTCGAACCCCATGCCCAGCGCTGAGGTGGCGACCAGGGCCTTGACCCGGTTCGCGAGCAGGTCGTCCTCGGCCTGCTGGCGGTCGGCGTTCTCGGTCTTTCCCGTGTAGGGGGCGACGGTGTGGCCGCGCTGCCTGAGGAACGCGGTGACCTCTTCGGCGGCGGCCACGGTGAGGGTGTAGATGATCCCGGAGCCCGGCAGCTCGTGGAGATGGTCGGCGAGCCAGGCCATGCGGTGCGCGGCGTCGGACAGCCGCAGCACGTTCAGGCTGAGGCTCTCCCGGTCCAGCGGTCCGCGCAGCACCAGGGCGTCCGAAGTGCCGCCGGTGCCCAGTTGCTCCGCGACATCGGCGGTCACGCGGGCGTTGGCGGTGGCGGTCGTCGCCAGGACCGGCACTCCGGGCGGGAGGTCGGAGAGCATGGTGCGCAGCCGCCGGTAGTCCGGACGGAAGTCGTGGCCCCAGTCGGAGATGCAGTGGGCCTCGTCCACCACGAGCAGCCCGGTGGCGGCGGCGAGCTCGGGCAGCACCTGGTCGCGGAAGTCGGGATTGTTGAGCCGTTCGGGGCTCACCAGCAGGACGTCCACATCGCCGGCGGCGATCTCGTCCTGGACCGCGCCCCACTCCTCGGTGTTGGAGGAGTTGATGGTGCGGGCACGGATGCCGGCCCGGGCCGCGGCCTCGACCTGGTTCCGCATCAGCGCGAGCAGCGGGGAGACGATCACGGTGGGGCCGCTGCCCCGGTCCCGCAGGAGCGCGGTGGCCACGAAGTAGACCGCGGACTTGCCCCAGCCCGTGCGCTGGACGACCAGGGCCCGGCGCCGGTCCGCGACCAGCGCCTCGATCGCCCGCCACTGGTCCTCCCGCAGGCGGGCGGCGCCGGAGGCGTCCCCGACGAGACGGGCGAGGACGGCGTCGGCCGCTGTCCGCAGGTCCGCGTTGTTCGTGTGCTCCATGCGTTCCATACAACAGGACGGGACTGACAGTCGGCGTGAGGGGCGGTGGGACGGGAGGACGGGAGGACGGGAGGACGGGAGGACGGTGGAACAGGAGCAACGGGAGGACGATGGGACGCGAGGGCAGGGACCCCGGGATGACGTGTCCCTGATGGAAGTTATCCACAGGGTGAAGCGGAACATCATGATCCGCGAGATCGTCGGGTCATGACGAACCACAGCGAAACGACCGGACCCGCGGAGAACGGCGACATCACCGGCCCCGTCCCGGACCGGGCGGACCGGACCTCGTACGACAACCCCGGTGACGAGCCCCAGGTCACCCTGCGCACCCCGGCGGAACTGGCGGACGCCCTGCCCTACCTGCTCGGATACCGCCCCGAGGACAGCATCGTCCTGGTCGCCCTGCGCGACCGGGACGGGCGGGGCCGATTCGGCGGCCGGGCCCGCCTCGGCATCCCGGCGAAAGAGGAGGACTGGCCGAGCGCGGCCGGGCAACTGGTCAACGGCCTGGTGACCGGCAGCGAGCGGCGAGGCGTCCGGCCCGAGCAGATGGTCGCCTACCTCTGCCAGGAACCCTGCCCGGGCGAATCCGGCCGGCAGGTGATGGAACGCCTGCGGCCACTGGCCCAGAAGCTGCGCATCGAGTGCGGATCCCTCGACGTGCCGGTGGTCGAGGCGCTGTGCATCTCCGACGGGCGCTTCTGGTCGTACTGCTGCGACGACGAGACCTGCTGCCCCTCCGAGGGCGTCCCCATGGGGCTGCCGGGCACGTCCGTGCTGGCCGCGGCTGCCACCTACGCCGGGATCCAGGTGCGTGGCTCGTTGCGCGAGCTGCGGGCCAGGCTGCAGCCGTGGGAGCACTCCGCGGCGCTGGACCAGGAGGCCGCCCTGGACTCGGCCGGCCTGACGATCGTCTCCCGTCTCCTCGACGACGCCCGGCGCGCGGACGTGGCCGAGGAGACGCTCGCCCTGACCGAGCGGGTCATGGCACGCCTGGCCGACGCCCCTCCGGCGTCCGGCACGGCCGCGCAGGACCTGCGGGACGACCGGCTGCTCGGACACGACGAGGCGGCGGCGCTGATCCTCGGCCTCCAGGACCGCACGACCCGCGATCGCGCGGCGGCGTGGATGGAGGGGGACGAGGCGGGTCCCGCGCTGCGCCTGTGGCGAGCACTGGCCCGTCGCTGTGTCGGGCCGTACCGCGAGCACGCCGCCGCGCCCCTCACCCTCGCGGGATGGGTCGCCTGGTCGGCCGGGGACGAGCTGGAGGCCCGGGAAGCCCTCGCCATGGCGCTGGGCGCAGACCCGGACTACCTCTTCGCCCGGCTCCTGCACCAGGCCTGCAACGAGGGTCTCGACCCCGAGTCGGTCCGCCGCTGCCTGCGCGCCGAGCGCGCCGAGGGAGGGCGTACGGAAGCGGGCGCGTCGGGCGACGGCACCACGGAGGACAGTGCCCCGGACGACGGTGGGCCGAAGGAGGGTGTGCCGCAGGACGAGGAGCCGGCCGACCGGCCGGTGCGCCGTGCGACGGGCGAAGACCCGAACGCGGTGAGGCCCCGCCTCGCCCGCCGGCGCCGGAGTCGGTCGGGCACCGTGACCGACGGGACCGCCCGCCGCCGGGCGTCGGACGGCACACGCCCCGGCGGGACGCGGCCGGGCCGTACGCGCCCTCGGGCCTCGGGCAAGGAGGCCATGGGCGGGCACGGCACCCGACCGGGAGACGCATGTTCGGAGAAGTCCGCAACGGCGGGGGAGTAGGGGTGCGACCGATTGTTTGACCTGGTACGACGTGGTCCGCACGGTGCCGGACCACCGGCGTAGGGGCCGTCGCCGCACCGAAGTGGATCAGCCATCGAAGCGGCCGGGGAAGGGAGTGTTTATCGTCAGGCAGACGACTATGATCGCCGCATGCCCTACGACCCGTCAGCCTTTCCGCCCTTCGCCGTCACCGTGGACCTGGTCGTGCTGACCGTACGTCGCCACTCCCTGTGTGCGCTGGCGGTGCGCCGTGGCGAGCCGCCGTTCCAGGGGCGCTGGGCCCTGCCCGGCGGTTTCGTACGGGCCGACGAGGACCTGGCGCAGGCGGCGGCACGGGAGCTGGTCGAGGAGACGGGGCTGCGCGTCCACGACCCCGCCGCGCCCGCCCAGGACAACGGCGCCCACCTGGAGCAGCTCGCGACCTACGGCGATCCCGAGCGCGACCCCCGTATGCGGGTGGTGAGTGTCGCGCATCTCGCACTCGCCCCCGACCTGCCCGCACCCCGGGCGGGCGGCGACGCCAGCAACGCGCGCTGGGCGCCGGTCGAGGAGCTGCTGGAACGCGGCGGTCACGGCCATGACGGCGAGGCGGTGGTGCCGCTCGCCTTCGATCACGCCCAGATCCTGGCGGACGGGGTGGAACGGGCCCGCTCGAAGATCGAGTACTCGTCGCTGGCCACCGCGTTCTGCCCGGCAGAGTTCACCGTCGGCGAGTTGCGGCGGGTCTACGAGGCGGTGTGGAGCGTGGCCCTCGACCCGCGCAACTTCCATCGCAAGGTGACGGGCACCCCGGGCTTCCTCGTCCCCACCGGCGGTACGACCACTCGCCAGGGCGGCCGTCCGGCCCAGCTCTTCCGGGCCGGCGGCGCGACGCTCCTCAACCCCCCGATGCTGCGCCCCGAGGTGTGACGGGGGCTAGAGGGGCCAGGTGCGGGCGGCGGACGACGGCGAGCGCGATCGTCCACTTTGCATGCAAAAGGTCCCATGATGCCCGAAAAGTACAGCATCGCGCGCTATCTTGCTGCGGGTGATCCAGGCCTTCGGATTGACCAGCAACCCCCGCAAGGAGCATCCGCCCGCCGTCGACGACGTCACCTTCGAGGCGTGCGCGGGCCGCGTCACCGCACTGCTCGGAGCCCCGGGCGCGGGGAAGACGACGGTGCTCAGACTCATGCTCGAACTGCAACGCGGCCGTGGCATCACCTACTTCAGAGGCCGCCCCCTCCACCGCATCGCCCACCCCTCGCGCGAAGTCGGCGTGCTGCTGGGCGATGTGCCCGGGCACCCGTCCCGCACCGTACGCGGTCATCTGCGGATGCTGTGCGCCGCCGCCGGTGTGCCGGTCCGGCGCGGCGACGAAGTGCTGGAGTCGGTGGGCCTCGTGAGCCTGCGCGACGAACCCCTCGGCACCCTGGCGCGCGGCATGGACCGGCGTCTCGGTCTCGCCTGCGCCCTGCTGGCCGATCCGCACACCCTGGTGCTCGACGACCCCGCCGGCGCGCTCTCCGCCCGCGAGGCCCGCTGGCTGCACGGCGCCCTGCGTGCCCACGCGGCGCAGGGCGGCACCGTCCTGTTCAGCACGTCCGACCCCAAGGAGGCGGCGCGCACCGCCGACCACGTCGTCACACTGGAACGGGGCAGAGTCGTCGCCGACCAGGAGGCCGCGGACTTCTCGCGGACCCGCCTGCGCCCCCGCGTCGCCGTGCGCACTCCCCACGCCGCCCGTCTCGCCGCACTCCTGGCCAAGGAGGCGCGTACGGGCCGCCGTTCCGTCGAGGTCGTGCAGGAGAGCGGCAACCGTCTGGCCGTGTACGGCAGTACGTGTGCCGACATCGGCGAGACGGCCTTCCGTCACGGCATCCTCGTACACCAACTTGCCGACGAGGTGGGTGACATGGGGCCGGGAGCGGGGAGGGACTCCGGGGGGCCGTCGCGCCCGCCTCGCCGGCACCGGGGCCTCGATGAGGAGGTGTCTCCGGCGCCCGGACGGCCGACCGGCGCTGACCCTGACACGGCGGGCGCGGACGCCGCCCCCGACAGCACGAGCCCTTCCCCCGCCGCGGGGCCCTCCTCCACCGGCGGCGTGGGTCCTTCGGCCGCCGCAGAGGACTCCGCGGCCCCGAAAACCCGCCGCCCGTCCGCCCGCCTGCGGCAGGTGCCCGTCGAGGTGCCGGGGACGACCGGCCCCTACCGGATCCCCGGCCCCGCCGGATCGCAGCGGACCGCTGCCCCCGGGGCCGCCACCACCGCCGACGAGGCCGGGCGGCCGACGGCGGACGGGGTCCCGGCCTCAAGTGCTGAAGCAGCCCCCTCGGCCCCCGGCGTGCCTGTGCCGGACGAGGCACCCCGAGTCGAGGGCGAGGCCGAACCGGACGCCGAGGAAAGCGCCCCGGTATCGGATCCTTCCCGCCCAGAGCCCGCAGCCACTGCTACCGCCCAAGGCCCACGGGACCCACGCTCCACGCTCAACCCGGCCGCGGCGGCGTCCGGCCGCCCCCTGTCCCCCCTTCCGCCCCCCATCTCCGTTCGCTCCGCCCCGAGCCCCCTGCGCCCGCTCAGGTACGAGCTGCGCCGCGCGACCGGCGTCGGTACCGGCTTCATCGCCGGGGCGACCGTCCTGCTCCTGTCCGCCGTCCTCGCGGTGCTCCTCGCCCGCATCGGGCACACCCCGCAGCCGCGCCTGCTGGCCGCCTGGCCGCGGGAGCTGCCGCTGCCGCCCGCCGCGCTCGGGGCGGGACTGCTCGGCGCACTGGCCTTCGGCGACGAGTTCCGCCACCCCGCCCTCGCCGCGGACCGCGGGACCGTGCCCCGTCGGCTCGGGCTCCTGACCGCGAAACTCGTCGTCTCCGCGGCCACCGCGATCGTCCTGGCCGTCCTCACGGTGGGCTGCGACGCCGAGATGCTCCACCTGTTCTACGGGCAGGAGCTCTCACGGGTTCCCGCCGACTGGCCCGCGCTGAGCGCCGGTTGGCTCGGACTCTGCGTCGGATGCGCCTGGTCCGGTGTGCTGGCCGCCGGAATCTTCCGGTCCACCTCGGCCGGGCTGGCCGCGGTGGTCGCCGTTCCCGTCGTCGTCGTACCCCTCGTACAAAGGGTCTGGGAGGGCCCGTCCGTACGGACCGCCGTCGGTCTCCCGATGAGGATGCGGGAGGTGCTCCTGACGCAGTGGCCGTTCGGCGGGCAGCGTCATCTCGGCGAGGTCCTGCGGGTGTTCGCCCAACCCGTGGGCAGTGCAATGACGTTGTCGCTGACCGCGCTGCTCTGCACATACCTGCTCATGACCCTGCGCGGCAGGGCCCGATGACGGCCGTCCGATCCCTTCCGGTTCGCCCGTGTGCGCAACTCCCCGGGGAAAGCCCATTTCTTTCCGATAAGGCGTCAATTGCGACGGGGTGAGCGATCACCCTTTCGTGTGCTTTTCACCAAAGACCTCAAGGGAGTTGGAGGCGAGGCCGACAAAGGATGCGTGACTACCCTTGCGCACACCATGATGACCGCCGCCCGCTCCGCCGACTCCGGCCTCGCGAACCCGGGCGAACTCGACCGCTATCCGTACTCCGAGGCGCCCGCCGCCGACCGTGTCGGAGTGCCCGCCTGGGAAGGCGTGGAGCCCGAGCTGGGGCGCGTGGGCCGGCGTACCGCGGGCAGCCGGGGGCGCGGACTGCACGGGCAACTCGTCCAGCAGCTCGGCCAGATGATCGTTTCGGGCGACCTCGGGGCCGACCGTCCCCTGGTGCCCGAGGAGATCGGCCAGCGCTTCGAGGTTTCCCGCACCGTCGTCCGTGAATCGCTCCGGGTCCTGGAGGCCAAGGGCCTGGTCAGTGCCCGCCCGAACGTCGGTACGCGGGTACGTCCCGTCAGTGACTGGAACCTCCTCGACCCCGACATCATCGAATGGCGTGCCTTCGGGCCGCAGCGCGACGACCAGCGCCGCGAGCTCAGTGAGCTGCGCTGGACCATCGAACCGCTCGCCGCACGCCTCGCCGCCGGGCACGGGCGCGAGGATGTGCAGCAGCGGCTGTGCGACATGGTCGGGATCATGGGGCACGCCATGGGGCAGGGTGACGCGCTCACCTTCTCCCGCGCCGATGCCGAGTTCCACACCCTGCTCATCCAGGTAGCCGGCAATCGCATGCTGGGCCACCTCTCGGGGATCGTCTCCGCCGCCCTCCATGTCTCCGGCGGACCGGTCACGGGCTGTGACCGGCCGAACGACGCCTCGCTGGCGCAGCACAGCCGGATCGTCGACGCCCTGGCGGCCGGTGACGGCGCCGCGGCCGAGGCGGCCATGCGTCAGCTCCTGGCCGTCCACCCCGAGGTGGACCGCGTGGTCCCCGCCCCGCGGGAGCACTGACCGGCTCCGCCGACACGGCGCAGGCCGACCGCACCAGCCCCCTCCTCTGGCCGCGGCCGGCCGGTCCGCCGCCGTGGACCCCGCGGGACCTCCGGGCTCCCGCGGGGTCCGACGGTGCCCCGGCGTTCCGACGGTGTGATGAACCGCTTGAGGCTGGGGTGCGGTGGAACCAGAGCGATTGGTGACCCTCTTTGATCGCGTAAGACCGGTTTTGTGTGCTTACGGGGTGTGACTCGGGCCACGCGGATTGGGCGTAACGCTCGTGGGAACAACACGATGACCTAAGAGGTGACAGCCGCGGAGGGAATACGGACGCCGTTCACGGCGCTGTGCATCTCCCCGGCCCCCGCCCGCGCCGTCGGCCCATCCCCAAGCCGGCGGTCGGCTCCTGTCCTCCCTGGACGGGGCCGGAAGCCGTTTTCCAACGTTCCGAGAGGTTGTTCGTGTCGGCCAGCACATCCCGTACGCTCCCGCCGGAGATCGCCGAATCCGTCTCTGTCATGGCGCTCATCGAGCGGGGAAAGGCTGAGGGGCAGATCGCCGGCGACGACGTGCGTCGGGCCTTCGAAGCTGACCAGATTCCGGCCACTCAGTGGAAGAACGTACTGCGCAGCCTCAACCAGATCCTCGAGGAAGAGGGTGTGACGCTGATGGTCAGTGCCGCAGAGCCCAAGCGCACCCGAAAGAGCGTCGCAGCGAAGAGTCCCGCCAAGCGCACCGCCACCAAGACGGTCGCGGCGAAGACGGTGACCAGCAGGAAGGCCACCGCCCCCGCCACCCCGGCGGCGCCCGCCACCGACCCCGCAGTCGAGGAAGAGGCGCCGGCCAAGAAGGCGGCGGCCAAGAAGACCACCGCCAAGAAGACGGCGACGAAGAAGACGACCGCCAAGAAGACGGCGGCCAAGAAGACCACTGGCAAGAAGGACGACGGCGAGCTTCTCGAGGACGAGGCGATCGAGGAGCCGAAGGCCGCGACCGACGAGCCCGAGGGCACCGAGAACGCCGGCTTCGTGCTGTCCGACGAGGACGAGGACGACGCTCCCGCCCAGCAGGTCGCCGCGGCCGGCGCCACCGCCGACCCGGTCAAGGACTACCTCAAGCAGATCGGCAAGGTCCCCCTGCTCAACGCAGAGCAGGAGGTCGAGCTCGCCAAGCGCATCGAGGCGGGCCTGTTCGCCGAGGACAAGCTGGCGAACTCCGACAAGCTGGCACCCAAGCTCAAGCGTGAGCTGGAGATCATCGCCGAGGACGGCCGCCGCGCCAAGAACCACCTCCTGGAGGCCAACCTCCGCCTGGTGGTCTCGCTCGCCAAGCGCTACACGGGCCGCGGCATGCTCTTCCTGGACCTGATCCAGGAGGGCAACCTCGGTCTGATCCGCGCGGTCGAGAAGTTCGACTACACCAAGGGCTACAAGTTCTCCACGTACGCCACCTGGTGGATCCGTCAGGCGATCACGCGCGCGATGGCCGACCAGGCCCGCACCATCCGTATCCCGGTGCACATGGTCGAGGTCATCAACAAGCTCGCGCGCGTGCAGCGCCAGATGCTCCAGGACCTGGGCCGCGAGCCCACCCCGGAGGAACTGGCCAAGGAACTCGACATGACCCCGGAGAAGGTCATCGAGGTCCAGAAGTACGGCCGCGAGCCCATCTCCCTGCACACCCCGCTGGGCGAGGACGGCGACAGCGAGTTCGGTGACCTCATCGAGGACTCCGAGGCCGTCGTCCCGGCCGACGCCGTCAGCTTCACGCTCCTCCAGGAGCAGCTGCACTCCGTCCTGGACACCCTGTCCGAGCGCGAGGCGGGCGTCGTCTCCATGCGCTTCGGTCTCACCGACGGTCAGCCGAAGACCCTCGACGAGATCGGTAAGGTGTACGGCGTCACGCGCGAGCGCATCCGCCAGATCGAGTCCAAGACCATGTCGAAGCTGCGTCACCCGTCGCGCTCTCAGGTGCTGCGCGACTACCTCGACTAGGACGGCCGGGCGTCCCGCGTAGGCGGGCGCACGACCGGAGAGGCCCGGTTCCCCCGACGGGGGACCGGGCCTTCGTGCTGACCAGCGGGTGCGAGGCGCGACGGGCTGGATCACCCTGGGTGTTCCCTGTCCACCCCTCCGTGAGGAGTCTGCATGCGTCGCCTCTTTGCCCGGGTACTCGCCCGGCCGCTCGTCCTGGCGGCCGCGGCGACCGCGATACCGCTGGCGTCCGCCGCGCCCGCCTCCGCCTCCGCATCCACCGACAGCATCGTCGTCGGGGGGTTTCCGGTCGACGTGTCCGACAGTCCGTGGACCGTGGCACTCTCGAGCCGTGACCGGTTCGGAGGTACGCGGGCGGGACAGTTCTGCGGGGGCGTCGCCGTCGGCCGGACCACCGTGCTCACGGCGGCCCACTGCCTGGGCGAGGAGGTCCTGGGATCACCGCCCGAGCAGGTACGTGATCTGAAGGTCATCGCGGGCCGTACGGACCTGCTCTCGGACGAGGGGCAGGAGATCCCCGTACGTGACGTCTGGGTCAACCCCGCGCACGACGACGTCAGCAACGCCGGCGACTTCGCCGTCCTCACCCTCTCCAGTGCCCTGCCCGCCGGCTCGGCCATCGGCATGGCGGCCGAGGGAGACCCCTCGTACGGAGCGGACACCCAGGCGCTGGTCTACGGGTGGGGGGACACGTCGGGCGCGGGGGACTACGCCAACGGTCTGCGGGCGTCACGCGTGCGCGTACTGCCCGATGCCCAGTGTGAGCGCGCGTATCCGGGGGGTGCGTACGGCAGGTACCTCTCGGGCTCCATGCTGTGTGCCGGGCTGGAAGCCGGCGGGCGCGACGCCTGCCAGGGGGACAGCGGAGGGCCGCTGGTCGCCAGGGGGAGACTCATCGGACTCGTGTCCTGGGGGAACGGCTGTGGGCGCCCCGGCAGTCCCGGGGTGTACACGCGGATCTCCGCCGCTCTGCGGACGCTGGGCTGGGACAGGGCCCCGCACCAGCGCCAGGGCGCCTGACGCGCGCTGAAGGCCCACCGGACACGAGTACGGGCGGCCGCCTCCGTGTCGGAGGCCTCCTGGAGGACGGAGCTGCACGTCGCGTCGGCCTGGGGCTTGGCGCCGTCCGCGCACTGCTTGTCGCGGGTCGCGGACCACATGGACAGCTG
>NZ_JBEZVJ010000042.1:0-42476 GCF_040636935.1 Streptomyces sp. NPDC032940
GGACCCGCTCGGGTATGTCGTACTCACCCAGAGCCGAGTGGTTCGCGCCGAAGGTGTTGGTCTCCACGCAGTCCACCGTGCCTGTCGAGGTGCGGGCCCTCTCAGGCCGCGGGCCAGGGCGGCGCGGCCGCGAGCGGTCGCCGGGCCGCGCGCCCGGCCGTGTACCCGCTGATCCCCAGCCCGGCCCCGGCCAGGGCCAGGACGATCCCGAGCCCTCCGGTCGCCAGCGGCACCGGCGGTACGACGAACCCCTCCCGCACGCGCCCCAGCACCCCGGAGGCCGCGACGCTGCCCGACTGCTCGTCCAGGGAGAAGCGCGAGTCGTTCGAGTTCCCCCGGTTGTCACCCAGCAGGAACAACCGCCCGTCCGGCACTCGCACGTCGTACGGTGCTGCGGCGGGGGCCAACTCGTCGCGCCGCACGTAGGGTTCGTCGACCGGCTTCCCGTTCACCGCGACGCGTTCCCCGTCGCTGCTCACCACGTGATCACCGCCCGTACCGATGACCCGCCGCAGGACCGGAGCGCCCTGATACCGGCCGGGCACACGGACGAGCACGACGTCACCACGGCGTATCCCGTCCGCGCCGATCTGCTCGACGACCAGGTGCTCGCCCCGGCGGTACGTGGGCTCCATCGACTCGCCCTGGACGGTGACCCCTTGGTACCGCGCGAAGAAGTACCCGGCGCTGCCCAGCGCCAGGACCAGCCCGAGCGGGACCAGCACCCAGCCCGCGACTCTCAGCCGTCCGCCCGCTCTCCGCTGCCGCATGAACGCCCCTCCCCAGAACCGCCACAGGCGGGCGGACCGACAGAGGTTAAGCGCTCTGGGACGGAAACGCACCTCGCGCCGGGACCGCACGCCCGGCGCGGCCTCCGGCCCGCCGGTCAGCCCCGGTCGCAGCCGGTGCCGTCGCCGTCGCGGTCGAGATGGGAGGCGTAACCGGGCTCGCCGCGGTGCACGGGCGCGGCACCGGCGGCGCGGGCGGCGGCACAGTTCGCGTAGTAGACGCTGCCTTCGGCCTCGCCGGTGTCGGCGCTGTCTGCGCTCCCGACGCCGCTGCCGTAGTCGGTCTCCGGTTCGGCGGTGACGGTCGTGGTGACCTCGACCTCGAGGGTCTTGGTGACGGTCGGCGCGGGCTGCGGCTTCGCGGTGGCGGTCGCCGTGGGGGCGGTGGTGACGGTGACGGTGGGCTGTGGCGAGGCGGCGACCGGCTTGGCGTCGGTGGTGCTCGCCCTGCCGTCCTCACCGGCACCGGCACCGATGCCGACGAAGAACGCGAGGGCCAGCGCCGGTCCCACGTAGCGCTTCCGCGCCCACTTCGGTGCGGGCCGGCTTGCTGCGGATGGTGTGTACGGGTTGGTCACTTCGCCCCCTGATTGAACGTTGAAACGTTGACGGTAGCGGGAAGGTGAAGGAAATGTGAAGTCGGCGGGTCGGCCCTGGCGACCGGGGCGAGTGCGGCGGTGCGTACGGCCGATCGCGGCCGGGGCCCTTGTCCGGCACGAGGCGCCGGACAAGGGCCCTGTCACCGAGGAGAACTCAGCGCTTGAGGGTGAAGGTGAAGTCGCCGGAGAGCTTGCCGCCCAGCCGGACGGCCGACACCAGGCTTCCCTCCACGATCAGCCTCTCGACCTCGGCCCTGGACAGACCGCAGCCCTCGGCGATCAGCCGCACCGGCCGGACGGGGATCCGCGCCGCGAAGCCGACCGAGACGTCCATCGCCTCGTTGTCGAGGTGCCCCGGTCCGCCGGTGTCCAGCCGCCAGGCGCCGTCCCAGTCGAGGGCGACACGATTGCGGCGCCGCAGGACCGGGTCCTGGAGCAACTCCGCTGCCAGACCGATGTCGTTGGCGTGCATCCGGTCGAGCAGCTCAGGCCGTACGGAGCGCACAGGCGTCCGTTCCAGGACCGTGAGCTTCGCCGTCTCCCCGCACGAGGTGCACAGCACGAGGAGCCAGGCGTCGAGGAGCTTGTGGTGGGCGTTGACGCGGAACTTTCCGTCCGCCCGGAAGTGCCCGGCCGCGCACGCGTGGCAGCGCCGGAGGACGAGAGGCAGGCGGGTGGGCATGACAACCCAATGGTCGAGCACAGAAGTACACCGGTTTCCGTGTGAGGACCGCAGCAGAAAGGAGCACGTCGCACGGGTGCGACGCGCGACGAATCAGCGCTCGGGGGTCTCACACGGTGTACAACGGAACGTCCCTCACCTGGGCGACACGGCTCCGGCGTACGGTAGTGGCACGCGAGGGCGCCGCTCCACCGGTTTTCACGGGCCGCTCGGTCGTCCAGGGGCCCCGGCCGTGCGCCCCGGGCCAGGGTGGCGCAGTCTTTGAAGTGTCCTGGAGCGGACCTTGCCGACTTGACGGAGTCCTGCAACGCCCGGCCTTGATCCCTCCGGTACGCCGAACGGACCATGGACGACCGAGGGCCGGCGTCCGGCCGACGCGAGGAGAACGGGGACTGAGGATGGCGCACCCGCACCCCACGGCCCCCTGCGCGACGCAGGCGCCGACCAGCACGCCGGCCGGGATCGTCGCCGCGGCACCCCCTTCGGCGGGCCCCTCGCCGGGGGTACGGCGCGTCACGCTGACCGACGGGTCCGTACCCGTGACGGGACTGCTCGGCGAGCCGTCGCACGGCCCGTCGCGTGCCCTAGTCGTCGCGCTGCACGGCGGCGGCATGAACGCCGGCTACTTCGACGGGCAGGCCCACCCGGACGTGTCCCTGCTGACCCTGGGACCCCGGCTCGGCTACACGGTGCTCGCCCTGGACCGGCCGGGATACGGACCGCACGCCCGGCGCAGGGCCGACGGCCTGACCGTGACCGAACAGGTCGGCCCCGTGGCGGCCGCGGTGGAGGAATTCACCGACCGGCACCCCGGGACCGGCGGCGTCCTGCTGCTCGGACACTCCCTGGGCGGCAAGCTGGCGCTCACCATGGCCGCCCACCGGCCGCCCGCCGCCCTGCTCGGCGTGGAGGTCTCCGGCGTCGGACACCGCCTCGCCGTCCCGCCCGAACGGGCCGGGCAGCGCGCCGGGGTCGCGCTGCGGCGGCTGAACTGGGGCCCCCTGGGCCTCTACCCGTCGGGCACCTTCCGCGCCAGTGAGTCCGTCGTCGCCCCGATGCCCCGGCGGGAGGCGGACTCGGTGGGGGACTGGGCGGCGGGCGGGTGCGCGGACGTACTGCCCCGCGTGCGCGTGCCCGTCCGGTTCACGTTCGCCGAGCACGAGGCGTGGTGGCGGCACGGCCCGGACGACGTGGCCGACCTGACCGCCGCGCTGACGGCGGCGCCGAGAGTCGTCGTCGACCGGCTGCCCCGGGCCGGCCACAACGTCAGCCTCGGCTGGGCGGCGCGTGCCTATCACCTGCGGGCCCTCGCGTTCCTGGAGGAGTGCCGGGAAGCGGCCGGCGCCCTCGGGGACGGGCTCCCGTGAGCGCCGGCGCGACCGGCCCCTTCCGCGCGCTGCGCGTACGCAACTTCCGGCTCTTCGCCCTCGGCCAGGTCGTGTCGGTGGCCGGCACCTGGATGATGGTCGTCGCCCAGGACTGGCTCGTCCTCGGCCTGACCGACGACTCCGCGAGCGCCCTGGCCACGGTGACCGCCCTCCAGTTCACGCCGCTGCTGCTGCTCACGCTGTACGGCGGGCGGCTCGCGGACCGCCACGACAAGCGCGCGCTGCTGACCCTCACGAACGTCGTCTCGGGGGCCCTCGCCCTGCCGCTGGCCCTGCTCGTGCTGACGGGCGGCGCCCGGCTGTGGCACGTCTACGTCTTCGCCTGCGCCCTGGGAGTGGTCAACGCCGTCGAGGTGCCGACCCGCATGGCCTTCGTCGGCGAACTCGTCGGGCCCGAGCTGCTGCCCAACGCCTCGGCCCTGAGCGCCGCCTACTTCAACGTGGCCCGCATCGCCGGGCCCGCCCTGTCCGGGCTGCTCATCACGGCCGTCGGCATCGGCTGGGTCATGCTCGTGAACGCCGTCAGCTACGTCGGCACGGTCGTCGGGCTGCGCCTGATGAGCACCGCCGAGCTGCGGCGCGGGCCGCGCGGCGGCGACCGGGCGCGGATCGTGGACGGCCTGCGGCACGTACGGGAACGCCGCGATCTCCTGGTGCCGATGGCGCTGCTCGCGGCCGTGGCGCTGTTCGGCCTCAACTTCCAGCTGACGCTGCCCCTGCTGGCGAAGTCGGTGTACCACGCCGACGCCTCGTCCTTCGGGCTGCTGACCACGGTGTTCGCGGCGGGCTCGCTGGCGGCGGCGCTGGTGGCGACCGGCCGCCGCGCCCGGCCCTCGGCGCGTCTGGTGGCCGGTTCGGCCGTGGTGTTCGGGGTCCTGGAGGCGGGCGTGGGCCGGGCCTCCTCGTACCCGGTGGCGGTCGTCGTGCTGTTCCTGACCGGCGGCGCGTCGATCTACTTCGTGCAGGCCGCCAACCACCGCATCCAGCTGGGCAGCGCGCCCGAGTTCCGCGGCCGGGTCCTCGCCCTGTACACCCTGATCCTCCAGGGGTCGACGCCGTTGGGCGCCCTGCTGCTCGGCCGGATCATGCAGCACGGGGGAGCCCGGGCCGGGTTCCTGACCGGCGGGCTGGTCACCCTCGTCGCCGGTGCCGTGGCCCTGGCCGTCGGCAGCCGCGGCGAGGCGCGGGAGCCCGACGCGCGGCCGGTACTCCCGGCCGAGGAGCAGCGGGCGCGACCGTGACGGACCCGGGCGTGGACGGCCTGCCGGGGGAGGGCGTCGTGGACCTCTGGATCGTGGGTGATGAGCAGGACGGCCGTCTCCGACTGGCGGGTCAGGGTGTCCAGGCGGTCCAGGACGGTGCGCTGCACGGTGACGTCCAGCGCGCTCGTCGGCTCGTCCGCCACGATCAGCCGGGGACGCGCGGCCAGCGCGATCGCGATGAGGACCTTCTGGCGCATGCCGCCGGACAGCTCGTGCGGATACTGGCGGGCCCGCTGCGCCGGCCGGTCCGGCCCGACCTCGTCGAGCAGCTCCACCGCCCGCGCGAGGGCCGCGCTCCGCTCCCGCTCCGGGCCGTGCAGGCGCAGCACCTCCGCCACCTGCCGGCCCACCCGCTGCACCGGGTTGAGGGACACCATCGGGTCAGGACGTGACCTTCGTGCGCCGGCCACCGGCGATCTCCGTGCTCCGCGCCGTGGTGCTGCCGCCCACCGGCGGCGACACCAACTGGGCCGACAGCCGGCTCGCCTACGAGTCGCTGTCACCGGGCCTGCGGGCGTACGTCGACACGCTGACCGCCGTCCACGACGGCAGCCGCGAGTTCGGCTATTACCCGGCCCAGCGCCGGCAGGGCCGGGGCAACCTGTGGGAGGGCGAGACGTTCACCGAACTGGTGCCGGTCGAGCACCCGGTGGTCCGGGTGCACCCCGAGAGCGGGCACAAGGGCCTGTTCGTGAACCCCGGCTTCACCTCGCACATCGCCGGCGTCTCCGAGCACGAGAGCCGGGGCATCCTCGACATCCTCTACGCCCACCTCACCAAGCCGGAGCACGTCGTCCGCCACCGCTGGCAGCCCGGCGACGTCGCCCTGTGGGACAACCGCAGCACGGCCCACTACGTCAACCGCGACTACGGAGGCCAGCACCGCGTGATGCACCGCATCACCCTGCGCGGCGACGTCCCCGTGGGACCGGAGGCGGCCTGAACCCCCGCCGGTGCGTCAGTCGATGCAGAACTCGTTGCCCTCGATGTCCAGCATCGGGATGCATGAATCGGTGCCGTCGTACAGGGTGCGCACGTGCACGGCGCCGAGCGGCTCCAGTCGTGCACGTTCGGCCTCGAGGGCGGCGAGGCGCTCTTCCCCCACGAGCCCCGTGCCGACCCGCACATCGAGATGCACCCGGTTCTTGACGGCCTTCCCTTCGGGAACACGCTGGAAGTACAGCCGCGGGCCCACGCCCGAGGGATCGACGCAGGCGAACCACGCGTCCCGCTCCTCGGGCGGCTGCGCAGCCTTGTACTCGTCCCACGTCCCGAACCCCTCGGGCGGCGGTGGCACGACGTACCCGAGCACCTCGCACCAGAAGCGTGCGAGGCGCTCGGGTTCCGCGCAGTCGAAGGTGACCTGGAACGTCTTCGTCGATGTCATCCGCTCTCCATGTCGGCACTTCCGGTCTCCACCGGAAGCGGACACTAACACCGCTCGACAGGTGTCGTACGGCGGACGAGGGCGACCGCCGCGGCCGCACCGAGGCACAGCAGCGCACAGATCATCCAGACCGTCACATAGCCGGACTCGCTCGGTGCCACGGTGGTTCCCGAGGGCGAAGTCCCCGTCTCCGTCGCCGGAGCCGCGAGGATCACCGCGATGACGGCGCCGGCGATCGCTCCGCCCAGCGTCTTGACGTTGTTGTACAGCGCGGTCGTGACGCCGGTGCGGGACGGGGCGCTGGCCTCGGCGATCACCGTGGGCATCGCACCGAGCGCCACGCCCATGCCCGCACCGGCGAGCACCTTGGCGGCCACCAGCTGCCAGATCGCCGTGTGGAAGGCGGCGGTGGCGAGGAAGCCCGCGCCGATCAGCGCGAACGCGGCGATGAGCGTGGTCCGGTAGCCGAGCCGCCCGGCGATCCGCGCGGTCAGCGAGGAACCGATGACCGCGGCCACCCCGGCGGGCAGGGCGACCAGCGAGATGGCCAGAGCTGACAACTCGAAGCCGTAGCCGCTCCGTTCCGGGTCCGCGGCCAGGAAGGTCGCGTCCGGGGCCAGACTGCCGAAGTAGACGACACCGAAGGCGACCGCGCTCAGGAAGTACGGGGCCACGCTGCGGTCGGCGAGCGCCCGCAGGTCCACCAGGGGCTCGGCGACGCGCAGTTCACGCACCGCCCACCCCGCACCCGTCAGCACCCCGAGCAGCACCGGGACGAGTACCGCGCCCGACAGCAGCGGCCCGGTCTTCGCCGCGGAGACCCCGGACAGCAGCAGGAGCATGGTCACGCTCAGCAGGCTCACGCCCGGCCAGTCCAGCCGTCCGCCGGCCGTCCGCGTGGACTCCGGGATCGCGCGGAACGACACCGGAACGCACACTCCGGCGAGGAGGGCCGGGACGAGCAGGGTGATCCGCACGTCGCCGGTCGCCTTGTGCGCCAGGCCCATCAGCACCCCGCCGAGCAGGGTTCCGAGGGTGAGCGCGCCGACGAGACGGGCGATGGCGCTGCGGGCCTGCTCGACGGAGAGCCGGTCCCGTACCAGGGCGATCTCCAGGGGCAGCAAGGCGGCAAGCGGCCCGAGCAGCACGCGGCCCACCAGCAGGACGGGCAGCGAGGGGGCGAAGGCCACCAGCAGCGAGCCGACGGTGACGCACACCAGCGAGATCCGCAGCATACGGCGGTGCCCGTAGAGGTCCCCGAGCCGGCCGAAGGCGGGCACGGACACGGCGGCGGCGAGCAGCTGTGCGGAGATCACCCAGTTCAGGTCGGCGTCCGATATGCCGAGTTCCGTGCCGATGGCCGGCAGCAGCGGGGCGATGCCGCCCTGCAGGAACCCGCTGGTGACCTCGAAGAGGACGAGCAGCCCGACGACGGCACCCACGGACGCCGTCGGCTTGGAGTCGGGTCCGTCGGGTCCGGCGGATCCGGCGGGGTGCGCGGTGGCCGGCGCGCCGGGATCGGTCGTGCTCATGAGGACTCCTCGGTGGCTTCCTGAAGGCGGCGGGCGGCGAGTCCGGCCAGCAGGACGGCCGCGTCCACGACGGCACGGTCGTCGTAGACCGCCTGCGCGGAGTGGTTCATGGGGGCGGTCGCGGGGTCGCGGCCGGGCGGGCAGGCGCCCAGACCGACGTAGGCTCCCGGCACCTCGCGCAGGACGTAGGAGAAGTCCTCCGAGCCGGCCATCGGACGGGGCGGTTCGACCACCCGCGCGGCGCCGAACAGGCCCTGTGCGGTGCGCAGGGCGAAGGCGGCCTCGGCGGGGTCGTTGACGGTGACCGGGTAGTTCTCCCGGTAGTCGATCTCGGCCGTCACTCCGTGCGCGGCGGCGACGCCCCGCACGGTCCGCTCGAACCCGGTCCGGATCCGGGCGTGGGCGTCGTCGGAGAACGACCGCACGGTGGCCCGGAATTCGGCGTGCTCGGGAATGACGTTGCCGGCGGATCCGGCGTGCAACGAACCCACGGTGACCACGCCCGGGTCGAATATGTCGACGGTGCGCGTGACCATCGTCTGCAGTGCCGTGACCATCTCGCAGACGGCGGGTACGGGGTCCGTGGCCGAGTGCGGGGAGGAACCGTGGCCGCCCGCGCCGATGACCCGGACGGTCACCTCGTCGGAGGCCGCGAGCACCGGGCCGGGCCGCACGGCGACGACTCCGGTGGGCAGAGCCGCCGACGTGACGTGAAGCGCGTATGCGGCGGCGACCCGCCGTCCCGCGGCGTCGAGCACGCCCTCCTCGATCATCAGCCGGGCGCCGCCCATGCCCTCCTCGCCGGGCTGGAACATGAAGACCACGTCGCCCGCCAGCTCGTCCCGGCGCGCGGCGAGCAGCCGGGCCGCACCGACCAGACCGGCGGTGTGCAGGTCGTGGCCGCAGGCGTGCATGCGGCCGGGAACCTCGGAGGCGTAAGGGACCCCGCTGGCCTCCTGGACGGGGAGCGCGTCCATGTCGCCGCGCAGCAGGACGGCGGGACCGGGGCGGGCGCCGCGCAGGACGGCGGTGACGGAGGTGAGCTGCTTGCCGACACCGATCTCCAGGGGCAGGCCGGCCAGCGCGTCCAGCACGGTCCGCTGGGTGCCGGGCAGCTCCAGGCCGAGTTCGGGCCGCCGGTGCAGCGCGTGGCGCAGCCGGACCAGGGAGTCTTCGAGGGCGAGAGCGTCGTCGCGTTCGAACATGACTGGTATGGTGCCGATCCGGTCGATCAGGCCGGATACATTGCCGGGATCCTCCGCCTGGCCGTGATCATTTGCAGGGAATGACCACAGGGCGGGACGAGTGACAAAGAGGCCGGACCGTGCTCGACGAACTCGACCTCCTCCTGGTCACCGCGCTCCAGATCGCGCCACGCGCGGACTGGCGGACCATCGGCGAGATCCTCGACATCGACGCCTCGACGGTGGCCCGGCGCTGGTCGCGGCTCACCCAGGCGGGCCACGCCTGGATCGGCGTCCACCAGGCCGTTCGGGCGAACAGCCCGGAAACCCCGGCCCTGGTCGCGTTCATCGAGGTCGACTGCGTGTCCGGGCGCCTGCACGAGGTGGCCGGCCGCATCGCCGACGACCCGCACGTGTTCAACCTCGAGCACGTCAGCGGCAGCCGCGACCTCCTGGTGACGGCCGTCTTCACGGACCACGCGCAGCTGGCCCGGTACGTCGGCTTCCGCCTCGGCGCCCTCGACGGCGTCGCCGCCTCCCGCACCCAGGTGGCCACCACCCTCCACACCGAAGGCAGCCGATGGCGGCTCGACCGACTCACCGAGGAACAGCGCCGAAGGCTCGCACCCGCGCCCACGGGCCGGCAGCCCACCGGCATCGTCCCCGAGCGAGACCTCGAACTCGTCCGCGTCCTCGGTGAGGACCCCCGCCAACCCGTCGCCCGGCTCGCCGAACGCACGGGGCTCAGCCCCACGACCGTCCGCCGTCGCCTCGACCGCCTCGACGCCGACCAGGCACTCTCCTACCGGTGCGAAGTGGCGCGGTCCCTCTCGGGCTGGCCGGTCTCCGTCTCCTACTGGGGCGCCGTACCCCAGAGCCGGGCACCCCAGCTCGCCAAGCGCATCAGCCAAATACGGGAGATCAGGCTCTGCGCCTCACTGACCGGGCCGCACAATCTGCTCCTGGCCGCGTGGCTGCGCTCGGTCGACGACATCGGCGCCTTCGAGTCCCGGCTCACCGCCCGCCACCCCGAACTGACGGTGGCGGACCGGGCGATCACCCTCTGGCCGATGAAGCTCGCCGGCCATCTCCTCGACCCCCAGGGCCGCCATCTGCGGGCCGTCCCGCTCAGCCGCTGGCACGACACGCGGTCGGACACCGCCGAAGCCGCGCTCCTCGCCCGCCTCCGCACCTCACCGGCCGCGCGCACGCGGCGATGAGTTTCCGGTGGTCGTGCGGTCTACCCGTCGACGAAGGGAGCGCACCATGCGCAAGATCATCGTTTGCACGTTCCTGACACTGGACGGCGTCATGCAGGCGCCGGGCGGCCCGGACGAGGACGCCGAGAGCGGCTTCGCGCACGGGGGGTGGCAGAAGCCGGTGGACGACGACGAAGTGGGCGCGGCCATCGCCGGCTGGTACGAGTCGTCCGACGCGATGTTGCTCGGCCGCAAGACGTACGAGATCTTCGCGTCGTACTGGCCGACCGCCGACCCCGGCAACCCGTTCACCGAGCGGATGAACAGCATGCGCAAGTACGTGGCGTCCCGGACCCTGACGTCCGTCGAGTGGCAGAACTCCACGCTGCTGGAGGGCGACGTCGCCGACGCCGTACGCGAGCTGAAGGCGTCCGACGGCGGCGACATCAACGTCGTCGGCAGCGGCGACCTCGCCCAGACCCTCATGCGGCACGGCCTCGTCGACGAGTACCGGCTGACCGTCCACCCGGTGATCATCGGCACCGGCAAGCGACTGTTCGCCGACGGAGCGATCCCCACCGCGCTGGAACCGGTCAGCGTCTCGACGACGAAGGGCGGCACCGTCGTAGGCGTCTACCGCCCGACCGGCGAGCCGACCTACGACAGCTACTAGCCGCGCCCCTTGCCGCCGGTGATCACTCCTGCCGCAAGGCCGTCACCAGCTCCCGCGGCAGGCCGTGGGTGTCGTGGAGGTAGTGGAAGTCCTCGTCGTCCAGCGGCCCCCTGAAGCGGGGCCGGGCGAGTACCTGCCGGCCGCGTTCCAGGAGCCGGGTGAAGCGCCGCTCCTCCTCGGTCAGCATCCCGTGGACGAGGGCGGGGTCCACCGACTGCCGGAAGTGGTCCAGGGTGTGGGAGACCAGCTCGACGGGCAGGTCCCCGAGCCGGCGCGACGGATCGTCCCGCCACAGCAGGGTCAGCACCCGCCGCACCAGGCGGCGCAGCACATAGCCCCGACCGGTGCCGGCCGGGCGTACGCCGTCGCCGAGGACCACGACGGCCGACCGCAGGTGGTCGCAGACCAGGCGGAACGACGGCTCGTCCAGCGACCACAGCCCCGGCACCAGCCGCCGCCAGGGTTCGAAGACGTCGCCGTCGTACACCGACGGCTCGCCCTGGAGCAGCGAGGCCAGGCGTTCCAGACCCATCCCGGTGTCGACATTGCGCTGGGGGAGCGGCACCAGCCGGCCGTCGTCGAGCCGGCGGTGGCGCATCATGACGTGGTTCCACACCTCCACCCACCGGGAGTCGTGCGTCGGCGTCGAGCGGGGCGGGGTGTCACCGGTCCACAGGAAGATCTCCGAGTCGGGACCGCACGGGCCGACGGGGCCGTTGGACCACCAGTTGTCCTCCACCGTGAGCTCCACGGGCACGCCCCGCTCCTGCCACAGCTCCAGTGAGGCGGTGTCCAAGCCGACCTGGTCGTCACCGCCGAACACGGTGGCGTGCAGCAGCCCCGGATCGACACCGAGGCCCTCGGTGAGGAACCGGTGACCCCAGTCGAGACTCCGCACGCCCTCGTAGTCGCCCAGCGACCAGGTGCCGAGCATCTCGAAGACCGTGAGGTGGGTGCTGTCACCGACCTCGTCGAGGTCCGTGGTGCGCAGACAGCGCTGCACGTCGACCAGCCGCCGGCCCAGCGGATGGGGGCGGCCCTCCAGATACGGGGTGAGCGGATGCATGCCCGAGGTGGTGAACAGGACCGGGTCGCCCGGCGGTGGCAGCAGCGTGGAGCCGCTGATCCGGTGGTGACCACGGTCCTCGTAGTACTCGACGAACGTGCGGACGATCTGCTCGGTGTCCATGGGACGGCTCCTTCGCGCATGTGACGGGAAGGCGCCGGAGAACGGGACCGGGGGAGATCGTCGCACCGAGGCGAGGGCGTCGGAACGCCACGTGACCACCGACGGGCCGTTTCCGGTCGCCGGTGGGGGTGGGGAGAAGGTCAGGCGGCGGCAACCGGCGAGCTGGTCGCTCGCGCGGTCGCGAAAATGCTTCGGCCGATGACGTTCATGCCGACGAGGATACGGCCCTCGACCCCTCCCGGCACGTGAATTTCCCGGGAGGGGCCGACGGAGCGCGTGTGGTCAGTCGAACGGGGCGAGGGTCAGCCGCGCCTGCGCGGGGTTGCCGTCGTGGACCAGCGACTCGTGGTTGCCCACGTCGTCGAAGGCGAAGGCGTACGCCTTCCCGTCGGTGGTCCGCTCGTGGATGACCCGCGCGTAGTGGTTGGTCACCGAGTCCTGGTAGAAAGCGGACGCCGAGGTGTCCGGCTGGTTCGGGTTGGTCAGCAGCGTGGAGCGGTTGAACCCGGCGCACAGCGTCCGGGAGATCGGGCCGCGCACCAGGTCGTTGGGGGCGTCCAGGAGCCGGTGGCAGCCGAAGACGCTGGACGCGTCGGGCTTCTGGAAGCTCGTCACGACGGCCCCGGCGCCGTTGGTGAAGTTCATGACGCCGCCGGAGACGCGCCCGAAGTACTTGGTGCCCGGCTGGTCACCGAACGGGGTCACCGTCAGGGTGCTCGTCGTGTACTTCTGCCAGACCCGGTCGATGTAGCCGTTCAGGACGGAGGCGGGCAGTGCCCCGGTCTCCAGGCCGTACAGGGGTGACAGAGCCCGCAGGACGGTGCCGTCGGACCGCGTCTGGATCAGGCCCGACCAGCCGGGCTGTGCGCGCAGCGCGTCGAACACCCCGCGGTAGCCGCCCGGCTTGAGCTTGCCCGTGGTGAGCACACCGCCGTCGGAGCGCTGTACGCCCACGGAGTACGGGGCCGAGAACATGTCGACCTGCGTGCTGTTGAGCCACAGCCCCGAGTCGTTGAGCGTGTACTCGGACCAGTTGAACAGGATGTCGCGGTTCGGGTCGCTCGGGTTCTGCACGGCCGGCTGCACCAGGCCGCCGGTGGTCAGCCGGAAGTCGAGCTTGCGGCCGTAGGAGAAGTAGATGCGACCGGACAGTTTGGGAATGCGGATGGTCTTGGTCTGCCCGGCCGCCGGTCCGGGGATGGACGCGTCCGGTGCGGGTGTCGGGGGGTTGCCGCCGGCCGGCCAGGCGTGGAAGGCACCGGCGGCGTCCGCCCAGCCCTGCTGCCCCGTCGTCAGCGAGGTGCCCAGGGTGTAGACGTAGACGGCGTCACCGCGGCCGGATTCGTTGGTGATCGTCAGAGGGATGGTGTCGGGGACCGCGGCGCTCGCGGACGGCGCGGGGGCGGCCGTGAGCAGGGCACCGGTGAGCCCGGCGATACCGGCCGCGGCGAGCAGTCCGCGTTTGAGGGATGACAGCACTCTCCACCTCCGTGCGGGTGTGGGGGGGATGGTCCGTACCAGTGTGTGAGAGCGCTCTCAGCGTGCCGCTGTGCCGCGTCCATGTCAACGCCTGCGGGGCGTGCTCGTGGCAGAACCGGCAACGGGCCCCCGCTCGGCCCGGTCCGGCGGCGGCGCGCCCCGCAGAGTGCGACAGTGGGCTCATGTGCGGCAGGTACGTCTCCACCCGCAGTCCCGAAGACCTCGCCCGGCGGTTCCGGATCACCGACCGGGACGTCGGCGACCCCCTGGCGCCGAGCTGGAACGTCGCGCCGACCGACCAGGTGTGGGCCGTCCTCGAACGCGCACCGCGCGACGCCCCCGCCGGCGCCCCGGCGACACGGCGGCTGCGGACCCTGCGCTGGGGCCTGGTGCCCTCCTGGGCCCGTGACACGAAGATCGGCGCCCGGCTGATCAACGCCCGGGTGGAGACCCTCCACGAGAAGCCGGCCTTCCGCACCGCGTTCGCCCGGCGCCGCTGCCTCCTGCCGGCCGAGGGCTTCTACGAGTGGCAGCGCGTCGAGGACCCGGCGACGGGCAAGGCCCGCAAGCAGCCCTACTTCATCCACTGCGCGGACGACCCGGTGATGGCCCTGGCCGGGCTGTACGAGTACTGGCGCGACCCGGACGCCGGCCACGAGGACGACCCGTCGGCCTGGCTGACGACCTGCACCATCATCACCACCGAGGCCACCGACGCCGCCGGACGCGTTCATCCCCGTATGCCGCTGACCGTCGCCGAGGAGCACTACGACGCCTGGCTCGACCCCTCCCGCCAGGACACGGGCGTGCTGCGCGACCTGCTCCGCCGGCCCGCCGACGGACGGCTCGAGGCCCGCCCCGTCTCGATGGCCGTCAACGACGTCCGCAACAACGGCCCGCAGCTCGTGGCGGCGGTCACCGCACCCGAGGCGTGAGCCGCTCGGACAGGTCCCCGCCGCTCGACAGTGATGTGCTGCCGTGCACAACCCATGCCTCGCACAGGACCAGTTGAAGACCGGTCACCCGGCGGCGAGGATGGCCCCATGCGGAACATCATGGTCACGGACGCCCCCTCCAACCTCGGTCTGCGCCCACCGGCCCCCGGCACCGTCCCCGGCTGCTACAAGCTGGCCGGTGCGCTGCGCGACAACGGCATCGTACGCAGGCTCGGCGCCCTCGACGGAGGCGTCGTCGTGCCGCCCCGCTACGACCTGGGCGACTGGCGAGAGGGCGACGGCGTCTTCAACGCCCCCGCCATCGCCGCCTACACCCGCGCCCTCGCCGACCGCATCGAGGCGCAGGTGTCCGCAGGCCACTTCGCCCTCGTCCTCGGCGGCGACTGCTCCATCCAGCTCGGCGCGGCGCTGGCCCTGCGCCGCCTCGGCCGCTACGGACTGGTCTCGGTCGACGCCTCTCCCGACTTCCGCCACCCGGGCACCTCCGACGCGATCGGCGCCGCCGGCGGCGAGGAACTCGCCCTCGCCACCGGGCGCGGACAGGAGGACCTGACCGACCTCGAAGGACTCCGGCCCTACCTCCGGGACGAGGACGTGCGGCTCTTCGGCACCCGGGACGCCTTCACGGACGACGAGGACGTCGCCGAACTGCGCGCACTGAAGGTCCCCGTCACCACCGTCTCCGACCTGCGCCGCACGGACCCCGCCGGCCTCGGCGCCGCGACCGCCGCCGAGCTGGCGGCGCGGGACCTCGACGGCTTCTGGGTCCACCTCGACGCCGACGTCCTCGACCCGTCGGTGATGCCCGCGGTCGACAGCCCGGACCCCGACGGCCTGCTGCCCGGCGAACTCACCGCCCTGCTGCGCCCGCTCGTCCGGTCCCCGCACTGCGTGGGGCTCAACATCACCATCTACGACCCGGACCGCGACCCCGACGGCAGCGCGGGCACCCTCCTGACCGACCTGGTGGTGGCCGCCTTCACCACCGACTGACCATGCGGGCCCGCCGCGCCCGCCCGGAGCGGCAGCGCCAGCCCCGGCACCGTCCGTCAGCGGGCCGGCCGCCGGCCCAGCGCGGGACCGAGCCGGCCGGCGATGTCGGTCAGTATCTGCTCGTAGTCCTCGTAGGCGAAGGTGAACGGCAGCGCGAAGGCCACCTCCTCCACCTCGCGGAACGCCGCGTGGGCCCGCAGGCGTTCCGCGATCCACTCGGACGGCCCCACCAGGTCCGGCGCGAACAGCAGACGGGCCGGCCCCTGCGGGCTCCGGGTGCGGGGGAGCCGCCGCGCCGCGTACTCCTCGTACCTGGCGCGCTGCACGGCGTCGGCGGAGTCGGTGGGGATCACCACGAGCCCCTGGGAGACCCGCGCCGCCTCCCCGTCGGGGTGCGCCGCACGGAAGGCCCGCACCTGAGAGAGCTGGATCCCCGCGAAGTCCGGTGATCCGGAGCCCTCTTCGGCATCCTCGGCCTTGACGACGCTGCTGGTCAGCAGGTTCATCGCGTTCTCCCCGGCCCACCGGGCCGAGCGCAGACTGCCGCCGCCGTACCACATCCGCCGCCGCAGTCCGGGGGAGTGGGGCTGTACGCGGTCGGAGTAGGACTCGATGCCCTCCGTACCGCGGAAGTCGGTGACCGGCACACCCGCGACATGGTCGAGCAGCCGCCGCACCCGCGCGTACCCGAACTCCTCCTCCTCGGCGGTGTCCGGATAGAGCGCGTCCTTCACCCGCTCGTAGTGCACCGGCGCACCGGTGCTCACGCCCGGGTTGAGGCGGCCGCCGGACAAGATGTCCACGGTCGCCCAGTCCTCGGCGAGACGCAGCGGGTTCTCCCACCCCAACGGAGTGACGGCGGTGCCCAGTTCGATGCGGCTGGTGCGCTGGGTGGCGGCCGCGAGCACCGCCACCGGTGAGGCGATCCCGTACTGGAGATGGCGGTGGCGCACCCACGCGCTGTCGAAGCCGAGTCGTTCCCCCAGCTCCAGCAGGCGCAGCGTGTCCTCGTGCCCGCGAGCCGGATCCTCCTCGTCGAACAGCCCGATCGTGAGGAACCCCAGCCTCTTCAGCTCCCTGCCGCTCATCTCCGACTCCCACCACCGGTGCCCGCACGACCTGCCACTGCCCGACAGACGGATCATGCCCCGTCATCAGCGCGGAACGGGCCCCGCGGAACGTCCTCCGCCCGGGTGTTCACGAGAACGAAACACCGGCGGCACGAACACCACCGCCGTCACAGGGCGGCGCGTGCCTTCAACGGCTCCCACCAGTCGCGGTTGTCGCGGTACCAGGCGAACGTCTCCGCCAGACCCTCGGCGAAGTCCTTGCGCGGACGATAGCCCAGCTCGGTGGAGATCTTGGTGCAGTCCACCGAGTAGCGCAGGTCGTGCCCGAGCCGGTCGGGCACATGCTCCACGCTCTCCCAGCCCGCCCCGGCCAGCTCCAGCAGCAGTGCGGTGAGCTCCTTGTTGCTCAGCTCCGTCCCGCCGCCGATGTTGTACACCTCGCCGGGCCGGCCCGCGGTGCGCACCAGCTCCAGGCCCCGCACATGGTCGTCGATGTGCAGCCAGTCCCGTACGTTCAGGCCCTCGCCGTACAGCGGCACCTTGTGCCCGTCGAGCAGGTTGGTGACGAACAACGGGATGACCTTCTCGGGGAACTGGTGGTGACCGTAGTTGTTGGAACAGCGGGTGACGCGCACGTCCAGACCGAAGGTGCGGTGGTAGGACAGCGCCATCAGGTCGGAGGACGCCTTCGACGCCGCGTAGGGGGAGTTCGGTCGCAGCGGGTCGCTCTCCGGCCACGAACCCTCGGTCAGCGAGCCGTACACCTCGTCGGTGGACACGTGCAGGAACCGTGCCGTGCCGCCGGGCCGGCGCAGCGCCGCGTCCAGCAGGGTCTGGGTGCCCAGCACGTTGGTGGTGACGAACTCGGCGGCGCCCAGCAGGGAACGGTCCACGTGGGACTCCGCGGCGAAGTGCACGATCTGGTCGTGTCCCGCGACCAGTTCCGCGACGAGGTCGCGGTCGCAGATGTCGCCCTGCACGAACCGGAAGCCGGGGTGGCCGCGTACCGGGTCGAGGTTTGCGGGGTTGCCGGCGTAGGTGAGCTTGTCGAGGACGGTGAGGCGCACGTCGCCCGGCCCGTCGGCGCCCAGCAGCCGGCGGACGTAGTGCGAGCCGATGAATCCCGCGCCGCCGGTGACGAGGATGCGTGTGAGGGTCATGACGATATCTGTACCTGGCTGTGGTCGCCGATAAGGAGCCGGTGTACGACGGGTGCCTGCGGGACAGGCACCTCCAATGTCGCTCTCGGGCCGCTCCGAGGGCGGCGGACTCAGCCGCTCACCCGGAGGTCACCCCCGCCTCCCACTGCCGCCGCCGCAGCACGTACTCACTGAAGAGGTGCCTGCTCCGAGAGAGCAGGTCCCCCACTTCTTCCGCGCAGTGCCGTTCCTCCGCCGACGGATGCCAGCCCTGGACACACTGCCCGGCCCACGTGCGCACCTTCACGTCCGGGTCCTCCAGCAGCCCGACCGCCGCCCGCAGCGCCACGACCCCGCCCCGCGCGGCGAGCAGCCGCAACGCGGCGCGCCGGACATGCCGCGGCCAGGCGCGGCCGGTGCGCTCCAGCAGCCGCTCGGCCGGCAGTTCCGGCGCCGACGGGAGCAGGGCGTCGGCCGTCTCGCGCACGACACCGGCCCCGGGGTCGTCGAGGAGCGGCAGCAGGCGCTCGGCGCGCACGCAGTCCAGCGTCCGCAGTCCTGCCACCGCCCGCGCCCGCACCCCGGCCGCCGGATGCGCGAGCAACGGCCACAGCAGCCGGGCGTCCGCACGCTCCCCGCACTCGGCCAGCCCGATGACCGCACCGGCCGGCAGCCCCGGGTCGTCCGGTGCCGCGCACCGCTGCCGGTACCAGGCCGCCGGGTCGTCTCCGCACTGCCGTACGACGTACCGGGCGCACGCGCGCACCAGCGCGGACCGGTCGCCGAGGAACGCCACCGCCTCCTCCGGCCGCCCCGTCCGCCGCAGCGCGGTCACCCCGGCCGAACGGGTGCGCGGACCGCGCGCGGCCAGCAGCGGCGCCACCACGTCCTCGTACGCCTCCTCGCCGGGCAAGGCCGCGAGGGCGGCCGTGGCGCACAGGTCCTGCACCACGCCGTCCTCGTCCTCGGCGGCCGCACGGGCCAGCTCGGCCGGGCGCAGCCGCCGGCCCTCGATCGCCAGCCGGTACGCGAACCGCCGTACGACACGGTCGGGACCGGAGAGCAGAAGAGCGAGCCGCTCCCGGGGCGCCACTCGCAGGACCTCCTCGAGTACCTCGACCCCGAACGCACCTCTGTCCCGCCGGCCGACCCGCAGGACCAACGGGGCGAGCCCCGCGGCGGCATCCACCTCCAGAACCTCACGCAGCAGCACCCTCGCGCCCACGCGCACGGGGCCCGCCCAGTCGGTGCAGCGGACGACGATCAACGGCAGCAGCCCGGGCCACCGGGCCGACCGGCGCACCGCTTCCTCGCGGACATGCCCGTCGCGGTGGCAGAGCGCCAGGGCGAGCCGGGACTCGTCGAGCTTCCCCAGATCGTCGGGCAACGGGGCGTACTGCTCCCACTCCGGCAGCAAGCGCGGTCCGTACCAGTTCAGGTGGCGCACGGCGGTGTCCAGAGCGAGCCACTGACCGGGGTCGGTGACATCAAGCACCTCGCCGAGCCGCTCACCCTGCGCCAGCCGTACGACGGCACTCCGTGCGTCCACGACGCCACCCCCTTCCATCCCCGGCCCGGACCCAACGATCGTACTGACCCCGGACGGCTTCACGCGCCGGCGTCGGCGTCGCCGACCGGCTGCTCACCGGCCTCGACGACGAAGAACAGGAAGCAGGGCCTGGTCGACAGGTCGTCGAAGTCGTCGGGGAAGAGCGCGCGGGCGGCCGGATCCGGCCGCGGCTCGCCGACGACGGAGAGCCGGAAGCCGGCGGCGGCGAAGGCGTCGGTCATCGCGTGCAACGGCTTGCGCCAGAGCCGCATGGGAACGGTCCGCCCGTCGAAGGCCCAACGGAAGGCATAGCTGCCGGAGGCGAAGTAGTCGGGACGAGGCTCCCGGATCGTGTAGGCGACGAAAGGATGGTCCACCGATGCGATCAGCCGCCCGCCGGGCCGGAGCACCCGCCGCAACTCGGCCAGCGCCGGCCCCCAGTCCTCCAGGTAGTGCAGCACCAACGACGCGACCACGTCGTCGAACACCCCGTCACCGAACGGCAGCCGCTCGCGCAGGTCGGCCACGTGCAGTTCCACGCTGTCCCCGAGCCGCCGCCTGGCCAGCGCCAGCATCCGGGCGCTGACGTCGATGCCGGTGACGACCGCACCGCGCTCACCCAACGCCGCGGACAGGGGCCCGGTACCGCAACCGGCGTCCAGGATCCGCCGGCCGGCCACATCTCCGGCGAGGGCCAGCACGGCGGGCCGTTCGTAGTAGGCGTTCACGAGGTTGTTCTCGTTCTCCGCCGCGTAGGCCTCGGCGAAATCGTCGTAGTCGTTCTCCGGGCCGCGCCCCGTGGAGGGGGTGGAATCCTCAACCACGCTCATGCCCCCACGAGTCACCGGCCGTGCACGCCGCTTCCTGGGCCGCCACGACCTCACCCCCGTACTCGAAGGCCCACGCGCCGACGGCGTCGATGGGTGCCAGGAAGGACCGGCCCAAGTCCGTGAGCCGGTACTCGACCCGTGGCGGTGAGCCGTGGTGCGCCTGCCGGTCGACGAGTCCGTTGAACTGCAGCCGCCGCAGCGTCTCGGTGAGGACCTTGGAACTGATGCCCCCGATGTGCTCCCGCAGCTCGACCGGGCGTCTGGACCCGTCGCGGAGCGCCCAGAGAACGACAGCGTTCCAGGTGTTCGAGAGGAGGTCGAAGGCGAGGCGGGCGCGGCAGTCGGCGAGGAAGGCGTCGGTCGTCACGTACCGAATGGTGCCCGAACCGCCCTCTACGGTCGGGGTGAACGATCGAATCCGGCACGAAGAGGGGCCACGGAATGAGAATCGGCGTACTGGGCACGGGCAGCATGGCCGACGCACTCGCCACCCACTGGGTGCGGGCCGGGCACGAGGTGACCGTCGGCGGACGGGACGCACACAAGGCGGAGCGACTCGCGGCACGCCTCGGAGGCGACGCCAGGCCCGCCGGTCTGCGCGCGGCGGCCGAGTCCGGTCAGGACGTGGTGCTGGCCGCACTGCCCTTCGGCGTGGGAGCGGAGGTGGCACGGGAACTGCACGAGGCCCTGGAGGGCAAGGTCCTGCTCGACTGCTCCAACCCGGTCGGGCCGGGCTTCTGCCTGCTGACGGCGGGAGGCCCCTCGGCCGCGCGGCGACTCGCCGAGGCGGCACCGGGAGCCCACGTGGTGAAGGCGTTCAACCTCTGCCACGAGAACGTGTGGCGCATGCGGCCCCCCGTCTTCGACGGCCGGCCCCTGGCCGTACCGGTGTGCGGCGACGACGAGACGGCCCTCGCCCGGGTACGCGAACTGGTGCGTGACACGGGCTGTGCACCCGTGTCCGGCGGCGGTCTGGAACGGGCGGGCCTCCTGGAGGCGACCGCCGCACTGTTCATCGCCCTGTGGGTCGGCGAGGGAGCCGACGCCCAGGCCATCGCACCCCCACTGGCCTACGCGGCCGGACCGAGCCGGCACCAGGAGGTTTGAGACCGGCGGGGCCCGCGGTCGGCGGCGGGCGCCCGCCTTCCCTCATGCCTGCTTCTCGATGGCCGCCGGCCGCAGTTGCGCGGCCCGTATCCGCGCCACGTCGAGCTTGGTGCCCCGGTCGAAGCGGTAGATGCCGTTCTGTTCCTGGAACACGTCGGTCAGCTGCGTGTAGCAGTAGCCGAACATGTGCGGATCGTTCTGCAGCACCTCGGTGAGGCCGCTGAAGCGGGCGTGGAACTCCTCCTCGTCCCGCACCCGCTCGCCGTAGCCCCAGGACTGCTCACGGTCCTCGCCCGACAGGTCGGCCGCCGCCCCGGGGTCCCACCAGATGCCGCCGAACTCGCTGACGAAGTACGGCTGTCCCGCGTACGGCAGGGAGTAGGGGGCGCCGCTCTCGTGGCTGTTGACGAACGGGTCGTCCTTGGCCAGACCGGACATCAACTGCCGGAAGGCGGCCGGGTCCTGCTCGTAGTTGTGGGCGTCGTAGACGTCGGTCTCCGCGACGCGGTGGGCGTAGCCGGAGGCGTCGATCACCGGCCGGGTGGTGTCCATGGCCTTGGTGGCGAGGAACATCGCGCGGGTGACGTCGTCGAGCTGGGTGATCCGGTCGTGCAGCTTCTGGTACGTCTCGTTGAGCGGGCACCAGCCGATGATCGAGGGGTGGGAGTAGTCCCGTTCCAGGGCCTCCAGCCACTGCGCGACGTACGAGGCGTCGGGCTTCTGGTTGTCTCCCGAGGAGCCGCCGGTCTCGCAGCCCCAGTCGCCGAACTCGCCCCACACCAGGTAGCCGAGGCGGTCCGCGTGGTGGAGGAACCGCTCCTCGAAGACCTTCTGGTGCAGCCGGGCACCGTTGAAGCCGGCCTCCAGGGCCAGTTCGATGTCGCGGACCAGCGCCTCGTCCGTGGGCGCCGTCATCAGGCCGTCCGGGTACCAGCCCTGGTCGAGGACGAGTCGCTGGAAGACGGGCCGGCCGTTGAGGAGGACGGCCTTGCCGCGCAGGGCGACGGAGCGCAGGCCCGCGTAGCTCTCGGCGCTGTCGACGACCTCGCCTTCCGCGTCGAGGAGTTCGAGACGCAGGCCGTACAGGTGGGGGTCGTCCGGCCCCCACTCGCGGCGCCGGTCGCCGGGAACCGGCAGGTGCAGGCGCGGGGCGAGGTCCAGGTCGGCGCGCGCCTCGGCGCGGCTCACCTCCCCGTCGCCGTCGCTCAGCACGGCCCGGACCCGGTGGCCGGGCCGGTTCCCGGACAGCGGCAGTTCCACGTGGAAGGCGCTGCCGGCCAGGTCAGGGGTGATCCGGGGGCGGCGCAGATGGGTCTCGGGGACGGGCTCCAGCCACACGGTCTGCCAGATGCCCGTCACCCGGGTGTAGTTGCAGTCGTGGTTGGCGTACCGGACCGCCTGCTTGCCCCGGGCCTGCGGACCCGACCTGGCGTCCCGGGCGCGGACGGTGATCACGACGTCCTCGCCGGCCCCGGCCACGTCACCGAGGTCCGCGGTGAAGGGGGTGAAGCCGCCGCGGTGCCGGGCGACCTCCGCGCCGTCGACCCACACCGTGGTGTCGTGGTCGACGGCGCCGAAGTGCAGCAGTACCCGCCGTCCGGCCCACGCGACGGGCAGGGACAGGGTCCGCCGGTACCAGACGGCGTTCAGGAAGTCGGTGTCGCCGATGCCCGACAGCTCGGACTCGGGCGGGAAGGGCACGAGGATCTCGCCGCGCAGCTCCCGGTCGAGGAGGCCGCGTTCCAGACCGCTGTCCCCCTGGTCGGTCTCGAACTGCCAGGCGCCGTTGAGGTTGAGCCAGTCGCGGCGCACGAACTGCGGACGCGGGTACTCGGGGCGCGGGACGGAGGGGGTGGGCACACATGCTCCAGTGGATAGTTCGTTCGGTACGGACAGCCGGCTCGGTGACAGGGGTCACGAACCGCCGAGGCCGGTGGTGGCGACGGAGTTGACGATGCGGCGCTGGAACAGCAGGAACACCACGATCAGCGGCAGCGCCGCCAGCAACGCGGAGGCCATGGCCTGCGCGTACTGGATGCCGTAGGCGTCCTTCACGGTGGCCAGGCCGACCGGGAGGGTCATCAGATCGGGGTCGTTGGTGACGACGAACGGCCACATGAAGTTGTTCCACGCGCCGATGAAGACGAAGATCGACACGGCCGCCACGATCGGACGCGACAGCGGCAGCACCACCGACCGGAAGACCCGGAACTCGGAGGCGCCGTCGATCCGGGCGGCCTCCTCCAGCTCCCGGGGGATGCCGTCGAAGAACCGCTTCAGGATGAACACCATCATCGGGGCCACCACCTGAGGCATAATCACGGCCGCGTAGGTGTCCACCAGGTCGAAGAGCAGCATCTGCCGGAACAGCGGCACGACCAGCAGCTGCGGCGGCACCATGATCGCGGCCACGGTCACGGCCAGCAGGGCCTTGCGCCCGCGGAAGGTGCCGCGGGAGAAGCCGTACGCCGCGAGCGTCGAGACGGCGATGGTGATCACGGTGACCAGCGTGGCGATCAGGAAGCTGTTGAACGCCCAGACGGACACGTTCCCCCGTTCCAGGATCTCCCGGTACGCCTCCAGCGTGAAGGCGCCCTTGAAGGGGGAGAGGCCGGGCTTCGCCAGGTCCTGCTCGCTCTGCACGGACGTCGCGAGCGCCCACCCGAACGGCAGCAGCCACACGGCGGCCAGGACGACGAGGGCGGTTCCGGCCAGGACGCGCGGCAGCCGGCCGTGACCGAGCAGCAGCGGGGAGCCGGTCGCGTCCCGGGGCGCACGGCGCCGTGGGCGGAGGGTCGTTGCGGTAGCGGACACGGTCAGTCCTCCTGGCGGAAGAGGCGGAGCTGCACGAGCGAGACGACGATGACGAGCGCGAAGAAGAGATAGGAGACCGCCGAGGCGTATCCGAGCCGGTATCCGGTGAAGCCGACGTCGTAGACGTACTCGAGGACGGGTCGGGTCGAGGCGTTCGGTCCGCCCTTGGTGAGGATGTAGATCTGGTCGAACACCTTCAGCGAGGCGAGGACCTGGAGCATCCCCACCAGCGCGGTGGTACGGCGCAACTGCGGCAGCGTGATGGACCACAGGCGCCGCCACGCCCCGGCGCCGTCCAGGGCGGCGGCCTCGTCGTAGGTCGAGGGCAGCGACTGGAGCGCGGAGAGGTAGAGCAGGAAGTTGAAGCCGACCGTCCACCAGACGGTGAGCGCGGCGATGGACCACATGGCGACGGACTCGTCGGAGAGCCAGCCGACCGGCCCCATGCCGAGACTGTCGAGGAACTGGTTGGCGAAGCCCAGGTCGGGCTGGTAGAGCCAGGTGAAGATCAGCGTCACCACGGTCACGGGCAGCAGGTACGGGGCGAAGAACGCCAGCCGCCACGCCCACTGCCCGGCCAGTCCGCCGTGCACCAGCAGCGCCATCGCGAGCGCGACCAGCACCAGCGGCACGCTGGAGATGACGGTGAAGAACACCGTGTTCCCGAGGCTGCTCCATACGTCCGGGTCGCCGAACGCCTCGGCGTAGTTGTCGAAACCGACGAACGTGGTGTCGCGTACCGCCAGCGAGGAGTCGGTGAAGCTCATCCACAGGCCCTGCACGATCGGCCACACCAGGAACAGGGCGAACAGCACCAGGAACGGCAGCACGAAGACCAGGCCGGAGCCGCCGGTGCGCAGCCTGCGCAGCCGCTCGGGGGTGCCTGTCCGGGGAGCCGTCGAGCCGGGCAGCGAACCGGTGTCGGGGGGTGCGGTGGTGGTCACGGGGATCACTCCTTCTGCTCGTCAGGCCACCGGGTTGGGCTGCCGGAGCAGCGTGTCCGCCTCGCGGACCATCTGACGCACCGCCTTCTCGGCGGTGGTGTTGCCCAGCAGCGCCGACTGCAGCGGCTGGCACATCCGGTTCTGGAAGTTGGACGCGGCTCCCGTGAACCAGTTCGGCGGGTCGAGCACCGCCACCTTCCCGGCGTCCGCGTACGAGGACTGCGGCTCGAGCGCGGCGTACTCGGGCTTCGCCAGCACCGGCTGGTAGGCAGGGATGTGGCCGGCGCTCGCCCAGGTCAGGCTCTGCTTGATCATCTCCGCGACGTACCGGTGGGCCTCACGCCGCCGGGCCGGGTCGGGGTCGTCCTGGTGCGGCAGGACGAAGCTGTGGCTGTCGGTGTACACGGCCGGCCGGTCGAAGACCTGCGGGAACGGCGCGGCGCCCAGCGGGACGCCGGACTTCTTCAGCGTGGGCAGTTCCCACTCGCCGAGCATGGCCATGCCGCCGCGGCCGGCGGTGAACGCGGCCAGCGCGCCGTTGTAGTCCAGGTTGTTGGGGTTGGTCCTGCCGTCGAAGAGCTGCTGCATGAACGACACGACCCGGACCGCCGCGTCGACGTCGATCCGCGGCGGACCGCCGTCGGGCAGGGTGAACTCGGCACCGGTCTGGGCGTAGAAGGCGGCGAACTGCCGCCAGTTCTGGGCGGTGTCGGTGACGTGACCGAACAGGATGCCGGCCCCGCCGGTCGCCTTCGCCAGACCCCGGCCCGCCTCGAGGAGGGCCTCGGGGGAGCCCATCGGGGCCAGTTCACCGGAGGGGTCGAGCAGGCCGGCCGTGCCGGCGGCCTCCTTGTCGTAGAAGACGATGAAGGGGTGGACGTCCAGCGGGATCGCGTAGACGGTGCCGTCGTGCTTCGTCCGTGCCCAGACCGCCGGCGTGAAGTCCTTCTCCGTGACGCCGAACTCGGCGAGCAGATCCAGGTCGAAGGGGTCGAGCAGGCCGCCGGGGGCGTATCCGGCCAGCCGGGACAGGTGCAGGACGGCCACGTCGGAGGCCCGTCCGCCGGCGGCCGACATGGCCAGTTTCGTGTAGTACGACGGTCCCCAGTCCAGGATCGTCCGGTCCACGTCGAAGCCCCGGCCGTCGTGGGAGACGGCCTCGATCATCTCGTCCATCAGCATGCCGTCGCCGCCCTGGAACAGGTCCCAGACGCTCAGCGCGGAGGGGTCGGAGGCCGAGGCCGGGGAGGCGCAGCCGGACAGCGACCCCGCGGCGAGCAGCGCACCCGCCCCGGCCAGGCCGGTGCCCAGGAGGTGGCGGCGGGTCAGGCCGCGGGACGCGGCGGACTCCGGGGGCGGGGCGGGGACAGGGGATCGCGCAGTCATCGTTGACCTTTCGACGGCCGGACACGCGTGCCGGACCGGCGGCGGCCACGGGCGACGTGGTCCCCGCAGTGTTCGGCAGGCGGGACGCGCACCGGCTGACGCGGTGCGGTGGCTCGTTTTTACATCGATGTACATTGGCTGTAAAGAGTCTGCGGCGGGATGACCGACGGTCCGCGTCCCGGCACCGGTGCGGACCGGACCGAACGGGACCGCACCGGACGGAACCGGTACGGCCGACCGCCCGCCCCGGGCCCGCGGCGATCTACACTCGGGGCCGGTACGGGGCAGGGAGGTAGCGGTGGCACGGCCCAGGATCAAGGACGTCGCGCGGCACGCGGGAGTGTCGGAGAAGACGGTCTCCAACGTGATCAACGACTACGTCCATGTCTCCGAGCGGACCCGGCGCGTGGTCCAGGAGGCCATCGACCAGCTCGGCTACAAGGTGAATCTGGCCGGCCGTCACCTGCGCAAGGGACGCACCGGCATCATCGCCCTGGTCGTCCCCGAACTCGACGTCCCGTACTTCGCCGAACTCGCCCGGCACGTCATTCGCGAGGCCGAGCGGTGCTCCCTGACCGTCCTCATCCACCAGACCGGCGCCGACCGCGACCACGAACTGGCGGCGCTGGCCGGATTCGGCTCCACCTTCGTCGACGGGGTCATCCTCAGCCCGCTCGCCCTGACCGCCGACGACCTGCGCGACCGCGCGGGCGCTCCGCCCACCGTGCTGCTCGGCGAGCTGCTGGAGGAGGGCGCGGACCACGTCGCCATCGACAACGAGCGGGCCGCGCGGGAGGCCACCGAGCACCTCATCGGCCTCGGTCGCCGCGAGATCTGGGCCGTCGGCGGCCGGGACGACGCGGGCCTGGGCACCGCGGAGGCCCGCACCCGCGGCTACCGCGCCGCCCTCGCCGCGGCGGGTCTCCCCTTCGACGCCGCGGCGCTGCTGCCCGTGGACTCCTTCCGGATGCCCGACGGGGCCGAGGCCGTGCACCGGGCGCTGCGTGCGGGCGGCCGGCCGGACGCGCTGCTCTGCCTCAACGACCAACTGGCGCTGGGTGCCTTGCGCGCCCTCCACGACCACGGACTGCGCGTGCCCGAGGACGTGGCCGTCATCGGCTTCGACGACGTGGAGGGCGGACGGTTCAGCGTGCCGACGCTGAGCACGGTCGCCCCGGACAAGGCCGCGGTGGCCAGGATCGCCGTCGACCTGCTCCAACACCGGATGGACGAGGCCGCCGATCCGGCGCCCGCGGACGCCCCCTCGGCCGGTGTCCGCTCACCCCAGGACCTCGTCGTCGCCCACCGGCTGGTGCTGCGCGAGAGCACGGAAGGCTCCGCGGGACGGGCGGGGGAGAGGCGCCGGGGGGAGGACGGACAGGCCTGACGGCCGGAGGCCTATATTGCTCCAATGGGACCGAGGGGGAAGGACGTTGCCCGGACCGGAGACGCGCGCCGCTCGCCAAGGCGGCGCACCGTCGCCGAGTTGCGGGCACAGGGGCACTACGGCCCGGAACTGCGCGATGTCCTGCCCGCGATCGCCGGGCTCGGCCTCACCGTGGCCGGTGTCGCGGTGGCCCTCGCCTGGCTGTACCGCGCGCACGGCGCCGGCAGCGCGGTGGCGGGCGTCGCGCTGCTCGCGGCCGTCACGCTGCTGGTGACGCGCTGGCGGCGCGCGGCGGTGCGCCGGCGAGGCGGCATCTACACCCCGGCGGAGCTGATGACGCTGGACGAGCTCGGCCTGGCGGTCGCCGCCGAACGCATGCTGCGGCGCGACGGATGGGACGTCATCTCGATGCCCGACGCGGGCCGCCCCCGGCTGTACGCACGCGACCGAGGCGGTCGCCGGCTCGACGTGGGGTTCCGCCCGGCGGACGGGAGACGGACGGACGACGCCCCGCCGGCCGCCGCGCCCACTCTGCGGGAGACGCATCCCCCTGGGCTCGACGACCTGGTGCGCGTGGTGGTCAGCCAGGGTGCCTACAGCCGCACCGACGAGCTGTGGGCCGCTCGGCAGGGCCGGGTCCACCTGGTCGACGGCCGCCGGCTGCGCCAGTGGGCCGCCGGGGCCTCCCTGGACGCCCTGGGTCTGCCCGGCTGACCACCGAGGCGGCCGTCATACGCGGTGCGGGCGCGGCTCCAGCAGACGGTGGGTCAGTGTCATCAGACGCTTCCGGGCCTCGGCGTCGTAGGCCTGCTCGTGGGCGCGCGCGTCGGTGAACTGGTCGAAGTAGCGCCCGGTGGTGCCTTCCAGGTCCGGGTCGAGCACCAGCCGCACCGTGGGCCGTACGCCCTCCTCGACCCCGGTGACCGGCACCAGGCCGTACGCGCGCACTCCCTCGGTGTCCATCAGATGCGCGGGGTGGAGGGCGTTGACCGTGACGCCGGTTCCCTCCAGCTCGGCGGCCAGCTCGAACGTCGCCATGATCATCGCCAGTTTGCTGCGGCAGTACGCGCGCAGGCCCTCGTAGTCCCGCTCCAGCATCACGTTGTCGAAGTCGACGGCTTCCTGCCCGATCGAGGCGACGTTGACCACGCGGGCGGGCGCGGAGGCGGTGAGCAGGGGCAGCAGAGCGCGGGTGAGGGCGTACGGGGCGAGGTGGTTGACGGCGAACCGCAACTCGTGTCCCTGCCGGCTCAGTTCCCGGCGCAGCGGCTCCGCGCCACCCCCGGCGACGGCATTGTTGACCAGTGCGTCGAGGCGGGGTTCGGCCGCGCGGATCCGGGCGGCCATGTCGTGCACCTGGTCGAGGTCGGCCAGGTCCGCGAGGTAGGTGCGTACGGAGGCACCGGCGATCGTGTCCCGCACGTCGGAGGCCGTCGCCTCGATGCGCGAGCGGTCGCGGCCGTGCAGCAGGACGGTGTGGCCCCGCTCGGCGAGGTCGAAGGCGATACCACGGCCCAGGCCCTGGCTCGCGCCGGTGATCAGAATGGTGCGTCGGCTCATGCCGATCACTCTGGCCGGACGTCGGTGACACAGGGGAGAGCGCGACGAGCCTGGTGTCAGTACCACCAGGCACCGCGAACGCACATCAGCTCGCGTGCGGCTGCCGGAGTCCTTCGAGGAGCAGAGCGACCAGGCGGCGGGGGTCGTAGCGGGGATCGTTGTCACTGCCGATGCAGAGGTTGCCGATGCCGCGCATCAGCTCGTACGGCTGCGTACCGGGCCTGATGTCACCGGCCTCGACCGCGGCGTCGAGCAGTTCCGCGCAGACGGGCAGCAGGCGGTCGAGGAAGTAGGCGTGCAGCGCGGCGAAACGGTCGTCGTCGGACTGCAGGGCGTCGGCGAGTCCGTGCTTGGTGACCAGGAAGTCGACGAAGAGGTCGATCCACTCGCGCAGCGCGTCGAACGGTGAGCCGGCACCGGCCAGCAGGGCCGGGCCGGCCTCGGCGCACGCCTCGATCTGGTGGCGGTAGACGGCGGTGACGAGATCCGCCCGGGTCGGGAAGTGGCGGTAGACCGTGCCCATGCCGACGCCCGCCCGGGCCGCGATCCGGCGGATCGGAGCGTCGACGCCGGAGGCGACGAACACCTCGGCGGCCGCGGCCAGCACCGTCTCCCGGTTGCGCTGGGCATCGGCCCGCTTGCCTCGGGACGGCGACTTCCCCTCGGGGCTGTCGGTGGTCACCGTGGGCTCCTTCCCCATCGATTGACAAAGCGGAGCAGTGCTCCGGATACTAAGTGGAACAGTGCTCCGCTTCAGCTTAGCCGAAGCGGCTGCCCCTGTCCGCCCTGCCGCCCCCGGCCGCCGAAGAGCGGCGGACGGCAGGCACCACCGAAAGGGAACCCCATCGTGAGCACGTCCGTCTCGACATCCGCTGCCGCCGGCGCCGCCGCCTCGGCCACGCCCGTGCCGGTCCTGTCCTACAGCCCCGTGGTCCTCTCCGTGCCCGGACGCCCCGTGGACCTCCAGCTCCGCGTCACCGCACCCGCGACCGGGACCGGTCTCCCCGTCATCCTGCTCTCCCACGGCCACGGCCCCTCGAACAACCTCTCCTCGCTCAACGGCTACGCACCGCTCGCCGACTCCTGGGCCGCCCACGGGTTCGTCGTGATCCAGCCCACCCACCTCACCTCCCGGACCCTGAGCCACCTGGTCGCCGACGCGCCCGGCGCACCCGACTTCTGGCGCTCCCGCGCCGAGGACATGACCCACATCCTCGACCGGCTCGACGTGATCGAACGCACCGTGCCGCAGCTCGCGGGCCGGATCGACCCCACCGAGGTCGCCCTCGCCGGACACTCGCTCGGCGGCTTCACCGCAGCCCTCCTGCTGGGCGCCGGGCTCACGGACCCCGACACCGGGGACCTGGTGCACCTCGTCGAGCCCCGGATCAAGGCGGGCGTCCTGCTCGCCGCGCCCGGCAGGGGCGGCGACGTCTTCAACGGACCCATGGCCGAGCAGTGGCCGATCATCGGGGCCGTCGACTTCTCCACCATGACCGCACCCGCGCTGGTCGTCGCCGGCGACAAGGACGACTCCCGCCACTTCACCGACATGGGGCCGGACTGGCACACCGACCCCTACACCCTCGCCCCCGGCCCCAAGACCCTGCTCACCCTGTTCGACGCGGAACACGGACTCGGCGGGATCGCCGGACACGACGCCGCCGAGACCACGGACGAGAACCCCGAGCGCGTCGCCGCCCTCGCCCGCCTCAGCGCGGCCTACCTGCACGCCCAGCTCCTCCCCGGCGCCACGACGTGGCAGGCCGCGTGCGATGCGCTGACGACCGGCCCCGACGCGGTGGGACGCGTCGCATCCAAGTAGCCCGTGCCCGGCTCACGGACACGGCGGGTACTGGCAGCGACCGGGCCGCCGGAGGGCGAACCCGGACACCGCACCGACCAGGCCGGACAGCACCGGCACTGTCCGGGACAGGGACGGGCTGTTGCCCCGTGCGGGCCTCGGGGGGCAAACCTGTGTCGTCACAGGCGAGTCGACCCCGAGGAAAGGACCCGTAGTGGCGAGATCACCCATCGGCAGGGCGCACCGTCATCGGCTGCCTCATGGCACTCCTGGTGTCGGCGGCGCCGACGGCTCCGACCGCCGCGGCCGGCACCGAGGCCGAGGCCTTCAGATACGTGGCGCTGGGCGACTCGGTGGCGGCCGGCATCGGGGCCGGTTCACCGGCCGCGGAAGCCTCGTCCTGCTATCTCGACGAAGAGCCCGGGACCAGGGTGCCGAACTCGACGCTCTCCTATCCGCACCGCGTCGCGAAGGCACTCGGCGCCACCCTGGTCGACAGGTCCTACTGCGGCGCGAGCAGCACCGCGGCGAGGACGCAGGCGACGGCGGTCACCAGGACCACCGATCTCGTCACCGTGCAGGCCGGTTCGAACGACTTCGGCTTCTCCAGCCCCCTGACGTTCTGCTACCTCTGGAATCCGCCCCGGACCGGTGCGTGCAACGAGCGGATCAACGCGGTCACCAGGAAGTACCAGGACGTCCTTCCCGCCAGGATCGAGAAGCTCTTCGACCGGATCGACCAGCGCAAAGGCGCCGGCACCCAGGTGGTCGTGGTGGGCTACCCGCACGTGGTCCAGGCGGAGTCGACACCCCTGTGCTTCGCCGACGGGGCCTGGCCGGACAGCACCCACCAGGCGCTGCGCCGCGCGGCCGGCGCCCTCAACGCGGTGCTCGCCGCCAAGGCGAGGGCACACGGCTACGACTTCGTCGATCCTGCGGCCTCCTTCCGCAACCATGAGAGCTGCGGTGACCCGGCCTGGGTGAACGGCATCCGCCCGTTCTCCCGGCAGGTCGAGTCCTTCCACCCCAACGCCACCGGGCAGCAGGCGCTCGGCTGGCTCGTCTGGCAGTACGCGAAGCCGTAGGGGCCGGTGGCCCTCGGCCGCGCCGGGTCCACGAAGGAGCCGCCGCTCATGCCCCACGGGGCTTCGGGGGTACGCACCACCAGGCGAGGACCGCCGCGGTGAGGTAGGCGCACGCGCCGACGGCCATGCCGGTGCGCAGCCCGGTGCCGTAGTCGGTGGTGGTGGCGAGCAGACTGCCACCGACTGCCACGCCGGCGGCGCTGCCGATCTGGCGGGTGGTGTTGAACAGTGCGGAAGCGGCTCCCGAGTAGCCCGGGGGAGCGGCGCCCATCACGGTGCTGGTCGAGCCGGTGAGGGCGAAGGACGTCCCGAAGCCCGCGGCCGCCAGGGGCGCCACCAGCAGCGCGTACGCGGGATCGGGCCCCGCAGCGGCCCAGCCCGCCAGCCCCAGCGCCGCCAGCAGCATGCCGAGGACGACCAGAGGCCGGTCCCCGGTGCGACGGGTCAGGCGCCCGGAGAGCACGGAGGCGAACATGGTCATGGCCACCGCCGGCAGCAGCGCCAGCCCCGTGTCGAGGGCGCTGAAACCACGCTCGTGCTGAAAGCTCAGACTGGCGGTGAACACCATGCCGTAGAAGCCGAAGTTGAACAGCAGACCGATGACGGCACCGCCGCTCATCGCACGACCGCTCAGCAGACTCGGCGGAAGCGCGGGGAACCGGGCCAGCCGCTCGCGCACCGCGAACGCCGCGGCGGCCAGTACGGCCAGGCCCAGCCCGCAGAGGACGGCCGGGTCGGACCAGCCGCGCCGTCCGGCCTCGTTGAGCGCGCCGATCAGCAGCGCCACCCCGGCGACGACCGCGCCCTGTGCGGGCCAGTCCAGGGTCCGGTCAGCGCGCCGGGGTGAGCGCGCGACCTGCCGCAAGGTCAGTGCCAGACACGCCGCACCGACGGGCAGGTTGATCAGGAACACCCAGCGCCAGCCCACCGTGGAGACGAGCAGCCCGCCCAGCAGCGGCCCGGCGGAAGCCGCGATGCCTGCCATCGACCCCCAGAGCCCGAAGGCCCGCGAGCGGGCGGCCCGCATCGGGTAGGCCTGCTGGAGCAGGGCCAGCGAACCGGGCACGATCAGCGCCGCCCCGAGCCCCTCCACCTGGCGGGCGGCGATGAGGAAGGCAGTGGTCGGCGCGAGCGCGCACGCGGCCGAGGACAGGGTGAACACGGTCACACCCCAGCAGAAGACCCGCCGGTTTCCCAGCCGGTCGCCGAGCGCGCCCCCGGTCAGCAGGAAGCCGGCGAAGACCAGGGTGTACCCGTCGGTGATCCACTGGATGCCGGTGAGCGAGGCGGACAGCTCACGGCCGATCACCGGCACGGCGACGTTGATGACCGTCACGTCCAGGATCACCATGAAGTACCCGGCGCACACCGCCAGCAGCGGACCCCAGGACCGTCCCTCAGGCCCCGGAACCGACTCCGCGAACGCCACAGCCCGAGCTCCGTCCCGTGCGCGAAGGCCGCATGACGAGATCGACAATAAGGGGCGTACGCCCTCGTTCGTCCGAACCGGACCTCTCGTCGAGCCGGTGCCGGGCTCAGCCGTCGATGCCGTCGTGCAGCAGGCGCCGGGCCGCCTCGGTGCGGGCCGCGGCGAGCTCCGCGGCTGCAGACACGGGCCGATCCGATCACACAGCGGGGCCACGGTGAAGGCGGGGACGTCCGTACGGGCCGGACCGTGATCACGGCGCAGTGGTCCGGACCGATCGGCAGGTCCACCCGCCGCCGGGTGCTGCCGCGCGCACGTGTGCCCCGCAGGCGGGGCGGCCTCCGGGGCACCGTGCTCACGACGTCCGGACTGCGGGGGAAACGGTCACGGGGCGAGCTTCAGCAGCCGGTTGGGTGAACCCGAGCCCGGGCTCGTGACCTTGCCGGTGGTCGCCCCGTTCGCGAGGGCCGTGGCGACCTGCGCGGGGGTGGCGGAGGTGTGGCCGGCCAGGTAGACCGCGGCGGCCCCGGCGACGTGCGGGGTCGCCATCGAGGTGCCGGAGATCGTGTTGGTCGCGGTGTCGCCGGTGTTCCAGCCGGCCGTGATGGACGATCCGGGGGCGAAGACGTCCAGCACGGAACCGTAGTTGGAGTAGCTCGCCCGGGCGTCGGTGCTGGTGGTGGCGCCGACGGTGATGGCCTCGGTCACCCGGGCGGGGGAGTACGAGGAGGCGTTGGCGTTGCTGTTGCCGGCGGCCACCGCGTAGGTCACGCCGCTCGCGATGGAGGTGCGCACGGCCGCGTCCAGTGTGGCGGAGGCGCCGCCGCCGAGCGACAGGTTGGCGACCGAGGGGCCGGAGTGGTTCCGGGTCACCCAGTCGATGCCGGCGATGACTCCGGCGGTCGTCCCGGAGCCGTTGTTGTCCAGCACCCGCACGGCGACGATCTTCGCCTTCTTGGCCACGCCGTAGGTGGAGCCGGCGATGGTGGTGGCCACATGGGTGCCGTGACCGTTGCCGTCCGAGGCGACGGCGTCACCGTCGACGGCGTCGTAGCCGTAGGACGCACGGCCGCTGATCTGCTGGTGTGTGATGCGTACGCCGGTGTCGATGACATAGGCCGTCACGCCGCTGCCGGCGCTGTCGGGGTAGGTGTAGGTGCCGGACAGCGGCAGTGAGGTCTGGTCGATGCGGTCGAGGCCCCACGGCGCGTTGGACTGCGTCGTGTCGGCGATGCTGACCCGCTGGTTCTGCTCGACGGCCGCCACCGCCGGGTCGGCGGCCAGCCGCTTGGCCTCCGTCGCGGAGAGGGTGGCCGTGTAGCCGTTCAGTGCGCTGCCGAACGTCTTGTTCACGCTGCCGCCGTACTCCTCCACCAAGTCCTTGCCCGTGGCTGAGGCGGCCTTGAACCCGGCGTCCTTCCGCAGCGTCACGATGTAGCTGTCCCGTACCGCCGTGGGCGAGCCGGCCCCGAGCACCGTGCCCTCCGCGGGAGCGGCCTGGGCGGGGACCGCGGCGAGGCCGCCGGCCAAGGCGGTCGCCGCGACAGCGGTGATCGCGGCGAGTCGTATTCTCTTGCTCCGCAGTTGTGCCATTACGAGGTATTCCTCCTCTTGGCGGCGCGCGCAGGGGTGGGGCGCGCGTCTGTGGGGGCGGATGCGCGTGATCGCGCACCCCTGACGGGGCGGAGGTGTCACGTTCCGCCCCGGACTGCGATCAAGAGTTGCCGACAACCGGCGTGCGCCACAATAGAGTTGACGAAGCGTCAACATACTTGCCATGTGCACGACACAGTCATAATCGCGGTCACCTGCCCGTATGCGGTCTGCGATCCCCACACCCCTGACCGCAGGCTGCACCGGACCCGCCCGGCCGGGCTCACGTGGTGTCCCCACGCGTGTCAGTGGTCGGTCTCCAGGTGGAGCTTGAGCAGGTCCACGCCGTAGTCACCGCCGTTGGGCGTGCGGATGATGGTGTGGATGTGCTGCTGGGTGGGGGTTCCGCCGCCCATGCCGCCACCGCCGGGTCCGCCGCTCGGCATACCGGTGGGCTGCCCGCTCGGCATGCCGGACGGCCGGCCGCTGGGGGCACCGCCGCCACCCGTCTGGGCGTTCTCGCCGTAGGCCAGCGGGGACTGGGCGTCGTACTCGATGAGCACGACCGGGCTGTGCACCCGGTAGTAGAAGGCGGAGGAGTCCTCGGTCTCGCCGATCCAGTAGAAGTACGTGTCGTCGAGGTGCTCCTCCACCTCCTTCAGCTTCACGGCGGCGTGGCCGTCGTCCATGTAGCCGACGTAGACGCCGACCAGGTCGAGCAGTTTCTGGCGCTGGGCGGAGGTGAACTCCTTGGCGGCGAGTCCCTGGTAGGCCAGCTGCAGGTTGTCCTGTCCGGCCCCGGCGACCATGTCCGTGCCGCCCTTCTCGTCGGCGGAGACGACCTTCTTACGCTGTGCCGAGGTCAGGGACCGCAGCAGTGCGAGACCGGCCTCGGTCTCCGGCCTGAAGAGGGTGATCTTCTCGCCGTTGTAGGTGGCCGACGTCGGCTCCGAGCCCATGAAGGTCGGGGACATGACGACCTGGTCGCCGAGGACGAAGTAGTTGATGGCCACGTGGTGGCCCTCGTACTGGAAGCCCCAGGGCTTGGTCGTGGACGGGGTTCCCATGAAGGTGAAGTAGTAGTGCCCCTCGGTCAGCGTCTCCTTGCCACCACCGTTGTAGTCACCGAGGAAGGCGTTGAGCTTCATGATGTTGCGGGTCTGGGCCAGCCCGTCCGCCGACAGAGCCGCACCGAGCAGGGCGTAGCCGAGGTTGCGCTGCTTCTCGGTCAGGTCGCCCATGCGGGCACCCTCGCGTTCGTATCCGTCGACGTTGCTCCAGGCCAGCCACTCGTCGTCGTCCACGTCGAACACGGACGCCCGGCGCACCTTGGCGCTGAGCCCGTCCAGGAACGCCTGTGCGGCCTTCACCACCGCATCCGTAGAGACACCGGTGGAGTGGATCGAGAACAGGTCGTCGACGACCTTGCCGTCGGTGGTGACACCCTTGAAGTCGGCGTACTTCACCTCGGTGGCGCCGGGGCCCATGCCCCCGGCGCCACCGGGCCCACCTGACGGCATCCCGCTCCGGGCGCCGCCGGACGCGGAGCCGCTCGTGTCGGACGCTCCGGCGGAACAGCCGGTCATGGTCGCCACGGCGGCTGCGCCTCCCAGCAACAGGGAACGGTTCATGAACCAGCGGCGCGTGCGCTCGGTGGCGGGGGTACGGGGGTGGTGTGCGTGCATGGACGTGACGCTCGCCGACCAGCCTGATCTTCTCGTGAGGTTTTCCTGTCGGGCATCTATGAGATCGCGGCGGTGTCAGCAGATGCCGGCTCCTACGGCGCGGACCACGCTGCCTGAGAAGAGTCACCGTGAGCTACGCCGACCGGCTGCCCCTGGGCGACATATGCCCGGCTGCCGGGGGAGAGTGGGGGGAGCCGGTTCGAGGTGCACAGCTGGCTTGCGGTGTGTCACGCGTGCAGACGGTACCTGCGGACGGGGCGGCGCGGGACGGCGCACGAGGGACTCCCCGGGCGGACGGCAGAAGTGAGGCAGGCACGATGGCGGCGGACTGGCAGCGGTCACCGGACGACGACTCGGACGACGACCTCGACGAGTCGGTCGCCGACTCGGCCGACGACAGATCGGAGGAGTCCTACACCTCGCTGCTCGACCTCCCCCTCAGCTCCGACCTGAACCGGATCGGCGAGCAGCTGCACGCCCTGGCCCGTGCCCAGAGCACCTTGCAGGAGCTGCTCCAGGCGGTGGTCAACATCACCGGAGAGCTGGAGCTGCCCACGGTGCTGCGCCGCATCGTGCGCACCGCGATGGATCTGGTGGGCGCCCGCTACGGCGCCATGGGTGTGCTCGATCAGGAAGGCAGGTTCCTGGAGGAGTTCATTCCCCTCGGGCTGACCGCGAAAGAGCTGGCAGACCTGGAAGGGGTGGAGCTGCCGAGAGGGAGGGGCCTGCTGGGGCATCTGATCCACCACCCGGAGCCACTGCGGGTGAAGGACATCTCCCGCCATCCGGAGTCGGCGGGCTTCCCGCCCGGACACCCGCCCATGCGCAGCCTGCTCGGGGTCGCGATCAGCGTACGAGGGCAGGTGTACGGCAACCTCTATCTCTCCGAACGCAAGGACGGAAAGCCCTTCGACCGGCATGACGAAGGCGTGATCCGCGCGCTCGCGGGCACGGCCGGGGTGGCGATCGAGAACGCCCGCCTGTATCAGGCGGTCCGCAACAGCGGCGAACAGTTCCAGCGGCTGCTGTTGCCCCGTCTGCCCGATCTGAGGCCCTTCGCCGCCGGCGCGGCCTACCGCCCGGCGAACTCCCCGGCCGCCGTGGGCGGCGACTGGTACGACGCCATGCTGCTGCCCGACGGGGCGTGCGTGGCGGTCATCGGTGACGCCGTGGGCCACGATCTGCGGGCCGCGGCCGACATGGCGCAGATCCGGAACATGCTGCGGGCCCTGTACTTCGACCGGAACGCCTCGCCCGGCGCGTCCCTCGCACGGCTGGACCGCATCATGAGCGCCGCCCTGGACGAGGCGCCCATCGCCACGGCACTGGTGGCCCGGCTGGAGCCCGCCGGCCACTCCTGGCAGCTGTGCTGGTCGAGTGCCGGACACCCGCCCCCGCTCGTGCTCCTGCCCGACGGACGGGTCCGCTACCTGGACACCGATCCCGGCCCTCCGCTGGGGGTGGCCCCCGGCCTCCCGCGCCCGGACCACCGCCAGGCGGTGCCGGTGGACAGCACCATCGTCCTGTTCACCGACGGTCTCGTGGAGGTTCCCGGCCAGCCGCTGGACCGGGGACTGGACGCCCTGGCCGTCACCGCTGCCCGTTTCGTCGGCCGGTCACCGGAAGAACTGTGCCAGGCGCTCGTCTCCCACCGCCCGGGCAACGGCCACGACGACAAGGCCGTCATCGCCCTGCGCACCCCGCCTCTGACGGGCTACGCCTCCTCCTGAACCCGCCGTCCCGCCGCACGGCACCCCTCAGCGTGCGGTGTGCCGCCAGGAACGGAGCTCGTCGACGTCGACCGTCGTCAGCGCCACGCTCAGCGGCACGCCGGTGCCGGCCGCGGCGGCCAGCCGTTCGCGCACCTCGCGCGGTGACCGAGGCCGCCAGCCGGGCCCGTCACAGCAGCCGGAGTGGAACGTGACACCCGCGTTCAGCAGGACGGCCAGCGTCCGCCACCCTGCGGAGTCGCTCCGCTTCGGCACGGCGAGGTCCTGGCCCGCGTCGATCGTCTCTCCGCCGCAGCGCGGGCACCGGCTCGCCCACGAGCCCCGCTTCTTGAACGACGAACGGCAAGGCAGGCACACGTGATGCCGGTTCGGAGTCCCCCCGCGAAAGCACATCGCACCAGTATGGCGGCACCACGTTGCCCGTCCGAGTGATTTCCGCCGGTGACGCAACGGGTCTGGCCGTCGGCGTGGGTGCCAGTGGGGCCGGCACCGGGGGTGAAGCGGACCAGGCCGAGGCGAGGCAGGCGTCAGGGCGTCGCCCGCGTGCCCCGCTCCCGGCGCGCGGAGCGGGGCACCTCGAGGGGTGTACTGCCAGTACACCCCTTCCACCGCGTGCGGGACGTACCGTCGAAGGCGTGGACAACCGAGCAGAGGTCCGCGAGTTCCTGACCTCGCTGCGCAGGAGCGAGGTCAGCCGCACTGGCCGACATGAGCGTGGAGTACTACTCCAAGCTGGAGCGCGTCGACCTCTCACCCTCACCGTCTACAACGCCGAACCCACCTCGGCCTCCGAGGAGGGGCTGCGCTCCGGGCGGGCGTGGACGGGCCATCAGGCGTCGGGGCGCCGGTGGACGATGCCGGCCTGCATGACGAAGTCGACCACGCTGACCGCCGTGATGTCGTCGAACGCCTCACGGCTGCTGCTCCGGGGCCCTGACCAGACCCACCAGCCCGGCCCGAGGACGCAGACCGGACGGGGCAATCGGACGGACCGGATCAGCCGGCACCACACGCGAAGGGGCGGCCGCGGCGGAGAAAAGGCGGTGGACAAGGATCACACGGTCGGCAGACTGGCCGCATGACCGCATCAGACGCCAAAGCCGATCTCCACTTCTACCTGCAGTCCGCCCGTGACGCCCTGCTGTGGAAGCTCGAAGGGCTCTCGGAGTACGACATCCGCCGCCCGCTGACACCGACCGGCACCAACCTCCTGGGCCTGGTGAAGCACGTGGCCGGTGTGGAGCTGGGCTACCTCGGCGACACCTTCGGCCGGCCGTCCGGCGAGCCGCTGCCCTGGCTCGACGAGGGTGCCCCGACCAACGCGGACATGTGGGCCACCGCCGACGAGTCACGCGAGTACATCGTGGAGCTGTACCGCAGGGCGTGGGCGCACGCGGACGCGACCCTCGACACGCTGGCGCTGGACACGACCGGCAGGGTGCCGTGGTGGCCCGACGGCAGGGACGAGCTGACGTTGCATCATGCCGTCGTGCGAGTGATCGCCGATACGCACCGGCACGCCGGGCACGCCGATATCCTCCGGGAGCTCATGGACGGTGCCGTCGGGATGAACAAGGGCAACGACAGCATGCCGTCGGACGACGCGGCATGGTGGGAGAACCACCGGAGCCGGCTGGAGCATGCGGCCCGGGAAGCCGCCCGGGACGCGTGAACTCGAACCGGACCGAGGCACACCTGCGCGGCCCGCGGCGACGACGCCCTCCGCCCCGCCGCTCACAGCAAACGGTCGACCAGCCCGTCGACGTAGTCCGGGGTGAGCGGGACCATGCCGAACAGGACGCGGATGTACATCGGGGCCAGGACGTGGTCCAGCACGTCCAGCGCGTCGAGCGCGGGCTCGCCACGGTCGCGGGCGCGGTCGAGCATCGACTGCAGTTGCCGCGTGCGCTCGGCGCGGAGGCCGAGACCCGCTCGCAGCCCCTGCTGACCGCTGCTCGACAGGGCGACCGCCAGGTGCAGCACCGCCGGACCGTCGGGACCGGTGATCTCGCGGGCCACCTGGGCCGCGTAGGTGCGCAGGTCGCCGGCGAGGCTCCCGGTGTCCGGCATCGGCGACTGCGCGTTGAGGCGGGTGAGCGCCACGTCGGTGAGCAGGGCCTCCAGGCTGCCCCAGCGGCGGTAGATGCTGCTGTCGGCCACACCGGCGCGGGCCGCGACCTCGCCGACGGTGAAGTGGCCGTAGCCGCGCTCACCGATCAGCTCGGTGACGGCCTGGTGCACCTGCGCGCCGACGCGGGCGCTGCGCCCGCCGGGCCGCCGTGCTGGCTGTCGCTCGTTCATGCGACCACCTTAACGCAGTTACCACTTGCGTTTGCGAGAAGCCTCTCTCTATAGTCGACTAACGCAGTCGCCAACTGCTTTAGGGCGTCCGCGTTCTGTCGCCACCCGTGCTGACCGACCGCGACATGGCGCCACTGACAACCGAGGGGGAGCTCATGGCCGCATCGCACGCGACCGCAGGCAGTCGACCGAACCGCGCCGTGCTGCTCACGGTGACCTGCCTGGGCCAGTTCATGGTCCTGCTCGACAACACGATCGTCGGAGCCGCACTGCCCGACATGCAGCACCGGCTGCACACCGAGCTGACCGGGCTGCAATGGATCGTCGACGCCTACGTACTGCTGGTCGCCATGCTGCTGCTGTCCGGCGGTGTCTTCGCCGACCGGTTCGGCCGCAAGCGCGTGTACCTGAGCGGCGTGGCGGTATTCACCGCCGCGTCGCTGGTGTGCAGCCTCGCGCCCTCGCTCGGCTGGCTGGTCGCCGGCCGGGTGCTGCAGGGCATCGGAGCCGCGGCCCTGAGCCCCGCCTCGCTCGCCCTCCTCGCCGCAGCCCATCCCGTACCTCAGGAACGCGTCAAGGCGATCGGACTGTGGGCCGGCCTCAGCGGGATCGGCCTGGCCGCGGGCCCCGTGGCCGGCGGCGTACTCACCCAGACCTTCGGCTGGCCCGCGATCTTCCTCGTCAATCTGCCCATCGGCGCCCTCCTGCTGCTGCTCGGCCTGCGGCACCTCGGCGAGTCCCGCAATCCGAACGCCCCCGCGATCGACATCCCCGGCACGGTGCTGTCCGTTCCGGCCGTGGGCCTGGCGACCTACGGCCTGATCGAAGGCGGCGCCCGCGGCTGGACCTCACCGGTCGTCCTGGGCGGCTTCGCCGCCGCGGCGATCCTGCTCGCCTCCTTCATCGCCGTCGAAGCGCGCCGTACCGCCCCGATGCTGCCGCTGCGGCTGTTCCGGGAGCGCCTGTTCACCGTGTCCAACACCGCCATGGTCGTGGTGGGGTTCGCGCTCATGGGCTCGTCGTTCTTCTTCTCCCAGTTCTTCGTCGACGTCCAGGGCAGCTCGATCCTGCGCGCCGGCCTGCAGACCCTGCCGTTGTCCCTCGCCATGGTGGTCGTCAGCCCCTACGCGGGCCGGCTCGCCGCCCGGTACGGCTTCCGCGTCGTCGTCACCACCGGCCTGGCCCTGGCCGGACTGGGACTGCTGGCGCTCGGCACCGTCCACGCCGACACCGGCTACGCGAACGTGTGGTGGCGCCTGGCGACCGCCGGCACCGGCTTCGCCCTGGCCATGTCCCCGCTCACCGGTGCAGCCATCCAGGCGGTCACCCCGCAGGAAGGCGGTCTCGCCTCGGGCGTCAGCAGCACCACGCGGCAGATCGGCGCGGTGCTCGGCGTGGCCGTGCTCGGAGCCGTCGTCCGCACCCGGCAGTCCGGCGGCGCCTCCTTCGAGGCCGGTCTCGACAGCGCCTTCCTCGCCGCCGGCGCCATCACCTCGGCCACCGCCGTGTTCACCGGCCTGTGGCTGTCGAGGCCCGGGACCTCGGAAGACTCCGCCGCGCCGCGAGGCGCCACCGACGAGAAGGCGGTCATCACCCCGAACAACACATCCGCGCACAGCCGTTGACCGCGACTCGGCGACATGACCCCGCCCGTGACCACGCAAAGGACCCCGCTCTTGTCCCCTGATCCGACCACCGTTCACCCGCTGCCCGCCCACGAGCGCGTGGTGTTCCTCAAACCGCTGGTCACCTCGC